>NZ_LZHK01000098.1:0-20961 GCF_001690415.1 Gilliamella sp. Imp1-1 | reverse complement strand
ATGTGTTAAGCCTGCCGCCAGCGTTCAATCTGAGCCATGATCAAACTCTTCAATTTAAAGTTTGATGCTCAATAACTGTCTCTGACATATTCAAATGAATCTTCAGTGTCACTTATCAAGACTTAATTTTTTAGTCCGTAGACTTTAATCTTTCGTCTCGCAAGTGCCCACACAGATTGTCTGTTTCTTATTTTTAAAGAGCTGACAGCTTATGTTCCTCATCAATCTTTTGTTGATTTAGTTCTCTGTCTCAAGGGTTGCGTATACTACGCTAACCTTTTTTATTCGTCAAGATCTTTTTTAAAATTTTTGATCTCACTTAATCCCAACTCTTCGTCTGCTTGTCGCTGACTGCGTGTCAGTGGATGCGCATTATAGGGGCTTCTTTTTTTTTAGCAAGCAAAAAAGATAAAATAGCCATCTGGTCGCGCAAGTTTTAATCTTACTGAACTTTAATGTTTTGATATTTATTTAGATTGTAATCAGATAATTTTTTAATCAAATTTTCTACAGGCTGAGTATAAACTGTGCTTAATACAATATTTTCGGACGCAGAAGGAATTATTTGGTCCAGATTATATTTATCATTTAGTAAATTACAGACTCTTGTCGCAATCGCATAACCTGAATCTATTAGGCTCGCCTGAGGAAAAAGCGTCTGCAATTCTGTCTTAATAAAAGGATAATGCGTACAACCTAGCACTATTGTATCAGGGATTGTTTGTAACCCAAGCCAAGGTTGCATTAGTTCTTTTAACTGTTTCATATCTACATTAATGCCTTGTAATTTATTTTCGGCTATAAGTGCTAATTCCGATAAACCTAACATTTTAACAGTACAATGCGAAGCAAATTGCTGTATTAAATCGGTTATATAAGTTCTTTCAACTGTTGCCTTTGTTGCTAATAATCCTATACATTTATTTTTAGTAAGTAAGCTAGCTGGTTTAATCGCTGGTACAACACCAATAATAGGGAAAGAAAATTTAGCGCGCAAACTAGGTAAACAAATAGTACTAGCTGTATTACAAGCAATAACTGCTAAATCAATTAGATAAAATTTAGTAACAGCCTCAATGACAGAGTTCACTCTATTAATTAAAAACTCTGATGATTTATCACCATAAGGGAACATCTCATTATCGAATACATAGATATAGTGTGCATTAGGTAGTTTATTGTAAATTTCATTATAAACAGATAAACCACCAATACCTGAATCAAATATTAACACTGAAGGAGATTGTTTTACGATATTCATTTTAGCTATAGGATATTAAATAATAAATTAGAAACGCGTCATATCGTAAATTGATTAAAAATTAATGCAAGTATTTTACCCAAGCTAATGTTGCATTTAGTTCCATAAATTATAAACTAGACGTCTAGACGGTAAAACTGCTAAAATAAATACTTACTAAAGCTAAATATTATATTTCGAATATTGTGCAAGAATAAGTTAAGAGGGTATTCTATGTCAGAGTTTCTATTTACTTCAGAATCTGTTTCAGAAGGTCATCCAGATAAAATTGCCGATCAGATATCTGATGCTGTACTTGATGCAATTTTAAAACAAGATCCGAAAGCGCGTGTTGCTTGCGAAACATATGTAAAAACTGGTATGGCCTTAGTTGGCGGTGAAATCACTACTTCAGCTTGGGTAGACATTGAAGAATTAACTCGAAAAACAATTAATGATATTGGATATACCAGTTCAGAAATGGGATTTGATGCAAATTCATGTGCGGTGCTTAATGCTATTGGTAAACAATCTCCGGATATCAATCAAGGAGTTGATCGAAACGATCCTCTAGAGCAAGGTGCTGGTGACCAAGGTATTATGTTTGGTTATGCTACCAATGAAATGCCAAATCTAATGCCTGCTGCTATAAGCTATGCTCATGACTTAATGCGCCGCCAAGCAGAAGTTAGAAAAAATGGTACACTTCCTTGGTTAAGACCTGATGCAAAAAGCCAAGTAACATTAATTTACCAAGACGGTCGCATAAAAGGTGTTGATACAATCGTTCTATCAACTCAGCATTCAGAAGGTATTGAGCAAAAAGCATTACATGAAGCCGTCATGGAAGAAATCATTAAACCGACATTGCCAGCCGAATGGTTAACACCTAGAACAAAATACTTTATTAATCCAACTGGACGTTTTGTTATTGGTGGCCCTATGGGAGACTGTGGACTAACTGGACGCAAAATCATTGTCGATACGTATGGTGGAGCAGCTCGTCATGGTGGTGGTGCCTTTTCTGGAAAAGATCCTTCAAAAGTTGACCGCTCAGCAGCTTATGCCGCACGCTATGTTGCAAAGAATATTGTTGCTGCAGGACTTGCTGACAGATGTGAATTACAAATATCTTATGCAATTGGTATTGCCAATCCTACATCAATCTATGTCAATACTTTCGGCACAGAAAAAATCCATCACGATAAAATTGTATCGCTTATCAAAGAATTCTTTGATTTAAGACCTTATGGATTGATCCAAATGCTTGAGCTAATTCAACCGATCTATCAACAAACTGCAAGTTACGGTCATTTTGGTCGAGATATATTCCCTTGGGAAAAAACTGATAAAGCGGCACTACTACGTGATGCAGCAGGACTATAAACGCATACCAATTTATTTACATAATCAAACTATGGCTTGTTTAAGAACTCACTTAATGCAAGCCAATCAACGTCTACATTCCCAATATAAAGAGCCTAAGATCATTTATAAACCCAAAGGCAGTATTGCTGGTAGTGCCTTTTTAACACGTTGGGAAATTCAACTTAATTCGATTATGTTGCTAGATAATGGTACTCAATTTATTGAGGAAGTTGTGCCTCACGAATTAGCACATCTCATTGTCTTTAAAGAGTTTGGCAAAGTAAAACCACATGGTAAAGAATGGCAATATATTATGTCAGAAATATTAGGAAAAATCCCTGCAACAACTCACCGTTTTCCTATTCAACGCAATACTTATTTATACTACTGCAGTTGTCAACAACATCAATTAACCTCAATAAGACACAACAAAATTCAAAATAATAAAACTAGTTATTTATGTCGTAAATGCGGTACTATACTCAAACTTAAAAGTGCCATTTAGTACTAAGATATTATATGTGTAAGTTAGATTTTCATTTTTACAAAAGTTCGTTATTAATTCTCACTCTTGGCATTATCCTATATATTACGGGAAATTGGTTCATACCTTTATACAATGGAATGACGGTTGTAGTGATTGAACATATTCAATCTCTCTTCTTATTATTTATGTGCTGTTATACCTATTATTATGCAAAACGAGTATCTGAACATTCTGAGCTTTATAGATTTTGGATTTGGACAATTTTCTGGTGGTTTATGCTTTTTGGTCGGGGAATTAGTTGGGGAAGAGACTTTTTCCCTGAGGTACCTCGTTTCTATTATAAAATCATTGCGAGTATATTAATAGCGATCCCAATACTAAGTATATTTTTACCCACCATTCGCCGAGAAATTGCTCGTCGCTACAAATACGAAAAAATACCATTTTGGCATATATTCTTTGCTTTTTTATTCTTAGGTATAGCTGATATTGCTGAACATCGCCGTATTGGACATGAATTTCTAGTTATAACAAAAGAGCGAAAAGATCTCATTGAAGAATTAATGGAAATTCCTTGTCTTCTTTGTTTATCCTTAATAACCTTTTATATGCAAAAAAATGAAAAAAAGAGAGTAGATTCCCTATGCTAAGCTACCGCCACAGTTACCATGCAGGAAATCATGCAGATGTATTAAAACATATTGTTTTAACATTATGTATTGAATCATTAAAGGAAAAAGAAAAGCCTTTTTTATATTTAGATACACACTCGGGGGCTGGACGATATCTATTAAGAAGTGAGCATGCAGAAAAAACGGGTGAATATTTATCAGGAATTAATTTACTATGGCAACAATCTAATATTCCTGAATTGCTTAATACATACATATCGGTACTAAGACGCTATAATCCTTTTGAGGAAATAAAATATTATCCTGGTTCACCATTAATTGCGAAGCAATTATTACGTGAACAAGACAAGCTCAACCTTACAGAGTTACACCCAACTGATTACCCTTTATTAAAACAAGAATTTAGTAAAGATAAACGAACAAAAGTTTTACGTGAAGATGGATTTTCCCAATTAAAATCAAAGTTACCTCCACTATCTCGTCGTGGAATAATATTGATTGATCCTTCTTATGAAATTAAAGACGATTATCAAAAAATCCCTGCAGCATTATTTGAAGCATATAAACGTTTTGCAACAGGTGTTTACTTAATTTGGTATCCTGTGGTATCTCGTACACAAACTCAAAAAATGATTGATAATATTGTTAACTTAGGCATAAAACGAATTTCACAATTTGAGCTGGCAATAAAGCCTGATAATAACCAAAAAGGCATGACAGCATCAGGGATGATAGTAATTAACCCACCATGGAAATTACACGAACAAATGCATACAATTTTGCCATGGCTAAAAACAACACTAAACGTTGGAAAAACAGGAAATTTCATCATTAGAGAGCTAAGTGGAGTTGATCCTTTATATTAACCATAAGTATCCAATGTGTTAATTTCTTAAAAAATCTTCCCATCGTAAATAACGATGGGGAGATTTTTAATGATGATCAATAAAAATAAATTTTAAAGCAAATAGTAAAGCAAAAATTATTACACAAAGATTTAATTGTTTAAATTTGCCAGTAAAGGTTTTTAACACTACATAAGAGATAAAACCTAGTGCAACCCCTTCAGTAATTGCAAAGGCAAATGGCATCATAATTGCTGTAATAAAAGCGGGTGTTGCCTCTGTTAAGTCAGACCAGTTAACTTTAACTAGGCTGGAAACCATTAAGATCCCAACAAAGATAAGTGCGCCTGATGTTGCATAGGTAGGTACTAAATGTGCCAGTGGCGAGAAAAAGGCTACCAATAAGAATAATAGTCCAACTACTACTGCGGTTAATCCTGTTCGACCGCCCACAGAGATACCTGCGGAACTTTCAATATAAGTTAACACTGATGATGTACCAAATAATCCACCCAAAGAGGAGCTAAAACTATCAATTAACAGCGCTTGACGCATTTTGGGGAATCGACCTTTTTCGTCACTAATTCCTGCTTTATCTGTTAGTGCTAAAATAGTGCCTGATGAGTCGAATAAGCTGACAATCATTATTGAAAAAATAACGCCCATGATACCGATATTAAGCGAACCTGCTAAATCTACATGACCAACAACACTAGTTACACTTGGTGGCATAGATATAATACCTTGGTAAGTGATATTTGGATCGAGCCATAGTGCTAATAAAGTTACAACTAAAATTGAAATTAATACTGCTGCATGAAAGTTACGAGCCGCTAAAATAACAATGATAAAAAAACCTAGTGATCCTAATAGGACTTTAAGCGATAAGATATTCCCCATAGTTAATAGTGTGGAAGGAGAAGCGACTACAATGCCCATATTTTGAAATCCCATAAAAGCAATAAATAGTCCAATACCTGCACTAATACCTACACGCAAACATTGTGGAATATGTTCAATTAACCAGTGACGAACTTTAAATAGTGATAACGCAAAAAAGATTAAAGAACCCCAAAATATCGCTCCCATACCAATTTGCCAAGAATAGCCCATTGCCCCACATATGCCATAGGCAAAAAAGACGTTAAGCCCCATGGCAGGTGCTAATGCAATTGGTAAATTGGCAAATAGCCCCATTAAAATGGTAGCAAAGGCTGTTACGATACAAGTTAGAACAAAAACAGCAGAAGTATCCATACCTGTTGCTGATAAGATGGAAGGATTCACGAAGATGATATAAACCATTGTTAAAAAGGTAGTACAACCAGCGATAATTTCAGTACCGATAGTTGTTTTTTTCTCTTTCAATTGAAAGGTTTTTTCGAATATTGACTTCATAAGTTTAGGCCTAATTTAAATTGATAAGTAAGAGTAAAAGTTTATAAACAGTTTTACCTATTTTTTTACTAAAGGGGAAAAATAAAAAAGATGAGGAGTATTTACTCCGCACCTTCAAATAAACAAAAATTTTTCAGCGTCAATTATTGCTAGTTATTTATTTTGGTCAAGCGTTATTCTAGTTATTTCTCTTTGCTGTATTATAATGCTACAGAATCAGGTTTATTTAACGTGATTTTTACTTTAAGAATTCTATGACTTTCTATTTCAGCTACTTCAAATAAATAATCGCCAATTTGCAAGGTTTCACCAACATTGAGTAAATGTTGAGCTTTTTCCATTAATAGCCCCGCTAGGGTATGATATTCACGTTTATCATCGATCGGTATTGGTACAAAACGGACTAGCTCTTCAACTGGAATATAACCATTAGCAATCCAGCTATTATCATCTAGACATTGAATATCATGTTTAGCATCAATTTCCTCTTCTTCTGTTGGAAAATCACCAGCAATGGTTTCGATAATATCTGTTACCGAGACAACCCCTTGCATTGAACCAAATTCATCAACCACAAAAGCAAAATGAGTTTTGGCCTTTTTAAATTGTTCTAATGCAACCAGTAACGATACAGTTTCTGGAAAGATTAAAGGTTGTTTGATTAGTGAGTGTATATCGATCGGTGCTTTGCTTTGTAGTACATCTTTTAAAAGGTCATTAACTTGGATAATGCCTAAAGGCTCATCAATTGAGTCATTATCAGTGACAACTAAACGAGAATGAGGATTATCAAAGATTTCTTTTATTATAACATCACGATCGTCATTAATATTGACCATATCAACATCAAGTCGAGATGTCATAATGCTACTGACCGAACGCTGTGCAAGTCCAAGTACTCGTTCAACCATGCTGAGTTCTTGATGATTAAACACTGATACTTTTTTATTAGCATCAGATACGATATCAATATTATGAGTATCGGGATCTTCCTCAGCATCACCTTTTAGTAGATGTAAAATAGCTTCGGCAGTACGTTCTCGTAACGGTTTTTTATTTAATGCTTTACGGCGATTTAGTATGGCTAATTGATTAAAAAATTCAATCATGATTGAGAAACCGATCGCCGCATATAAGTAACCTTTTGGGATAATAAAATCAAAACCTTCGGCAACAAGACTAAATCCTATCATTAATAAGAAGCTCAAACATAGGATCACAATGGTTGGATGGGCGTTGACAAAATTAGCCAATGGTTTGCTTGCAACCATCATAATACCTATTGCTATACAAACGGCAATAATCATCACTGGGATATGTTCGACCATTCCAACAGCTGTAATAACTGAATCAAGCGAGAACACTGCATCAAGTACAACTATTTGAGCAACGACAGTCCAGAAGTGGGATGTCTTTTTAGGTTTACCATCTTCATTTGATGTGCCTTCAAGGCGTTCATTGAGCTCCATGGTAGCTTTAAATAGCAAGAATATACCACCAATTAGCATAATTAGTTGTCGGGCATTAAAACTGATCTCGGATATCGAAAATAGCGGTGTAGTGAGTGTGACTAACCAACCCGTAAACATTAATAATAAAATTCGAGTGATTAATGCAAAAGCAAGACCGGTAACGCGGGCTTTATCTCGTTGTTGGGGTGGAAGTTTCTCGGCAAGAATGGCTATAAAAACAATGTTATCAATACCAAGGACGATTTCAAGTACAACCAGAGTGGATAAGCCAATCCAGATTGTAGGATCCATGATCCATTCCATATGTCAGGTGATTACCTCTAATAAATACAGCACATGCTGCGTTGTAATTCTGTCTGTAATTGAGCAAATAATCAATAAAATATTTATAAAAATTGCATATCCTGTTAAAAACTTTCAGGTAACTATGTGTTTCAGTATAAATTTAGCTTTTCCAAAATGTTGGTGTGAATAAAACTAGTAAGGTAAATATTTCTAATCGCCCAAATAACATGTCAACCACCATTACCCATTTTACTATATCACTGACACTAGCAAAATTATCACTTACACTACCAAGACCAACCCCTAAATTGTTAAGTGATGATGCTACTATGTAAAAAGAGTCAGTGGCATCAATGCCTGTTGCCATAATAATAAATAAGCTAACTAAAAAGACCAACGTATATGCAGAAAAGAATCCCCAAATCGCTTCGATTATGCGTTCAGAAACCACGCGATTATTTAATTTTAAAGTATAAATAGCGTTAGGATGAATAAGGCGCTTTAGTTCACGTGAGCCTTGCATAAACAAAATTAACACACGAACCACTTTTAAACCGCCACCCGTTGATCCCGCACAACCACCAATAAATGAAGCGCACAATAAAAAGATTGGTAATGATGATGGCCATGTGTTGATATCATCGACACTAAAGCCTGCTGTTGATGATATGGATACCACTTGTAAGATAATTTTATCAATGCTCAGGCGGTGTGGTTTATAGAAATAAATAACAATTGTGCAGATAGCAACTAGTATCAGTAGAATAAATATAAATATTCTGAACTCTTGATCACGCCAGTACTCTTTAATCGAAAAGCCACTTAGTGCGGCAAAATGGAGCGCAAAATTACAGCCGGATAAAATCAAAAAGAGGGTGACGATGTAATTGATTACTGGACTGTTAAAATAGGCTAAATTATCATCATGGGTTGAAAACCCTCCCATTGATATCGTGGAGAAACTATGTGACACAGCATCAAATACATTCATACCAGCCAGCCAGAGACAAATAGCACAAAGCGTTGTTAGCAAAATATAAATTGACCAAAGTGTTTTAGCTGTTTCAGCAATACGTGGACGCATTTTACTGTCTTTTTGCGGACCGGGAATTTCGGCACGATAAAGTTGCATTCCCCCTACCCCCAGTAATGGTAAAATAGCAACAGCTAGCACGATAATCCCCATTCCTCCAAGCCATTGCAATAATTGGCGATAGAAAAGTAAAGCTTTAGGTAGATGATCTAACTTAACAATTGTGGTGGCACCAGTTGTGGTTAGGCTTGAAAATGATTCAAAAAATGCAGTATTTAAATTTAAATTAATATGTGTATCAAAAATAAAAGGAAAAGCGCCAATTGATCCTAGAACAACCCAAAATAGTACGACGATAAAAAAGCCTTCGCGTGTGCTCAGCTCGTGGCGATGATTACGATTAGGAAACCATAGTGCAATTCCTGAAATTAAGGCAACAAAAAAAGAGCGAACAAAAATTGCACCAGCCCCATCGCGATAGATTAATGCAACAAGTGCTGGTAATAACATGAATATCGATAATAGGGATACTAATAAACCGATAATTCGTAAAATTGATCGCCAATGCATCATGATGATAGTCTCTACTTAAATCCACGTGATGCTTTGATAAGATCATAGGCCGCTTGAATCTCTTGTGCACGTTTTTTGGCGGCTTCAAGCATCTCTTTCGGTAAGCCTTTCGATACTAACTTATCAGGATGATGCTCATTCATTAATTTACGATAAGCTCTTTTTATTTCTGAGATTTCAGCTGTAGCTGCAACACCTAAAATTTTGTAAGCATTTTGTAGGTCGGATTGTGGTGAGCGACCTTGATAATTTCCATAATTATTACTGCGTTGGTATTGGCCTCGTTGTCCGTGTTGGTTACTATAGCCATTTTGACGGAAGTGATAACTTCCCATCATCATTTGGATATATATTGCCATTTGTTGACGTGGAATATTAAATTCTTCAGCCACAATAAATAAAATTTGTTGTTCTTTTTCGTCTAAAACGCCATCAACTAATGCGGCTTGGATCAATTGCTCACAAAAAATATTTAACACATTACGTCGAAAACGATATTGTGCGTATAGCTCAGCCAAACGAGATCTTAATGGGTAGTCACTTGCTTTACCATTATTAAATGAATCTTGTGCTAGTTTTCGGCCGTTTCGGTCAAGTTGTAATCTATCCATAAATTGGCTGGCAAGATTAATATCATCTTGTGTGACGACCCCTTTAGCTTTACTTAAGTGACCTAGAACTTCAAAAACAACAGTTAAATAAAGTGTTGGATTTGCTTGTGTTCTTTGTTCGGTCAATTTATTACAAAACGTGCGGTAAAGCATTGGTCCAACAAAAAGCCCAAGAATAAATCCCCATCCTGTTTTTAATACAGTGCTCAAAACAAAGCCTGCAATTATTGCCCAGATAAAAGACATATTATTCGTTCACCTCTATTTTATCTATCTTTTGTAAACCTCTTGGTAACGGTGTACCTTTTCGTGCTCGCTCTGCCTTAAATTTTTGTAAATCAGCAGGATATAATGTAAGTTTGCGTTTACCAACATATAACGTTATTGAAGTGTCTTGTGTAATTAATAGAGTATAAGCAAGGCAGTCATCAGCACCTGAAAGTGATACTATTTTATTTCCTTTACCTTTAGCAAGTTCAGGTAAATCTTTTACAGGAAATATGAGCATTCGGCCTGCTTTGGTGATTGATAGTAGTAAACTATCTTCAGATGTGATTTCAATTGGTGGTAATATTTTAGATTCTTTAGGCAAATTAATAATTGCTTTACCATTACGATTGCGAGCAATCAAATCACTAAATTGACCAATAAATCCATAACCAGCACTTGAAGCAAGTAATAATTTTTGGTTATCATTTTGAGACATGAGCACATGTTCAACTGTTGCACCAGCGGGTAGTGCTAATTTACCAGTTAATGGTTCGCCTTGACTTCGTGCTGATGGTAACGTGTTTGGTTCTATAGCATAACTACGTCCCGTTGAATCGATGAAAATAACAGGTTGATTACTTTTGCCTTTGGCGGCAGCTTTAAAACTATCACCGGATTTATAACTTAAACCAGTAGGATCAATATCATGACCTTTTGCTGTTCTTACCCAACCCATTTCAGATAAAACGACAGTAACAGGTTCAGATGGTGTTAACTCTTGTTCACTAATAGCTTTAGCTTCACTACGTTCAACAATTGGAGAACGACGGTCATCGCCATATTTTTCAGCATCCTCTTTTAGCTCTTTTTTAATTAAATTACTCAATTTTTTAGGCGAAGCTAACAAAGCTTGCAGATGATCACGCTCTTTTGCAAGCTCACTTTGTTCGCCTTTAATGCGCATCTCTTCAAGTTTGGCTAAGTGGCGGAGTTTTAACTCTAAAATCGCTTCGGCTTGTATTTCAGTTAAGGCAAAACGATTAATTAATTCTTGTTTAGGTTCATCTTCGTGACGAATAATTTCGATAACTTCATCAATATTTAAAAAAGCAATTAATAAGCCATCGAGAATATGGAGTCGTTTTAATATTTTATCTAAACGGTAATTTAAACGTCGAGTGACGGTATTTTTTCGATACTCTAACCATTCAGTTAGAATTTCAACTAAGCCTTTTACTGATGGGCGATTATCAAGCCCAATCATATTCATATTAACCCGATAACTTTTTTCGAGATCGGTTGTGGCAAATAGATGATTCATCACTTGCTCTAAATCTACTCGATTTGAACGTGGCACAATAACCAGACGAGTTGGATTTTCGTGATCAGACTCATCACGTAAATCTTCAATTAAAGGTAGTTTTTTGGCTCGCATCTGAGAAGCTATTTGTTCTAAGATTTTAGCACCCGAAACTTGATGAGGCAGATCTGTAATTACAATATCACCTTCTTCTTTCTTCCAAACAGCACGCATACGGATTGAACCACGCCCCGTTTTATAGATTTTCGCTATGTCTTCTGGTGAAGTAATAATTTCAGCTTCTGTTGGGAAATCGGGGCCTTGTATGTGAGCCATTACTTCGTTGATCGTCGCATTGGGGTTATCAGCAAGCATAATTGCCGCATTCGCGACTTCACGGAGGTTATGAGGCGGTATATCAGTTGCCATGCCGACCGCGATACCTGTTGTACCATTTAATAAAATGTTGGGTAATCTAGCCGGTAACATTTTAGGTTCTTGTAAAGTACCATCAAAGTTAGGCGTATAATCAACCGTTCCTTGTCCTAGTTCACCTAATAGTAGTTCGGCATATTTTGACAAACGTGATTCAGTGTAACGCATAGCGGCGAATGATTTAGGATCATCAGGAGCCCCCCAGTTACCTTGCCCATCAACTAATGGATAGCGATATGAAAATGGTTGCGCCATGAGCACCATCGCTTCATAACAGGCACTATCACCATGAGGATGATATTTACCAAGCACATCCCCGACGGTACGCGCAGATTTTTTAAATTTGGCTTGTGCGTTAAGTCCTAATTCAGACATAGCATAAACAATGCGTCGTTGCACTGGTTTTAAGCCATCTCCAATAAATGGCAAGGCACGATCCATAATGACATACATTGAGTAGTTTAAATAGGCACTTTCGGTAAAAGTGCGTAACGACTGGATTTCTACTCCGTCATGAGTTATCTCACTCATTATTGTTCCTCTAAATCATTCTGTTTGTTAGACATCAAGTTCAACTTGATCGCCTTTTTCTTGTAACCATTCGCGGCGATCTTCTGAGCGCTTTTTAGCAAGTAGCATATCCATTAATGCCATCGTTTGCTCAGCATCATCAAGCGAAAGCTGCACTAAACGACGCGTATTGGGATCCATTGTTGTTTCGCGTAGTTGTAGTGGATTCATTTCACCTAGACCTTTAAAGCGCTGCACATTGGGTTTGCCTTTTTTACGTTTAAGCTGTTCTAAAATGCCTTCTTTTTCTTCTTCATCTAGGGCGTAATGAACTTCTTTTCCTAAATCGATGCGGTAAAGCGGCGGCATAGCAACAAAGACATGCCCATGTTCAACCATGGTACGAAAGTGCCGAACAAATAAAGCACAAAGTAATGTTGCAATATGTAGTCCATCTGAGTCGGCATCGGCTAAAATACAGATTTTACCATAACGTAATTGGCTTAAATCATCGCTATCTGGATCGATACCGATAGCAACAGAAATATCATGGATTTCTTGTGAGCCGAGTACTTCATCGGACGAGACTTCCCATGTGTTTAAGATTTTGCCTTTAAGAGGCATAATGGCTTGATATTCACGATCTCGCGCTTGTTTAGCCGAACCTCCCGCAGAATCTCCTTCCACTAAAAAAAGTTCAGTACGACTTAAGTCTTGTGATGAGCAATCGGCCAATTTGCCTGGTAATGCTGGACCACTGGTTAATTTCTTTCGAATGACTTTTTTGGACGCTTTTAAGCGTTTTTGTGCACTTGAAATTACCATTTCAGCTAGTAATTCGGCTATTTGTACATTTTGATTCAACCAAAGACTAAATGCATCTTTCACAATAGCCGAAACAAATGCCGCACTTTGGCGCGATGATAAGCGCTCTTTAGTTTGGCCCGCAAACTGAGGCTCTTGCATTTTGACTGAAATAACATAGGCACAGCGTTCCCATATATCATCGGCGGTTAATTTTAATCCTCGTGGTAACAAATTGCGAAACTCACAAAACTCACGCATTGCGTCTAATAATCCTTGACGTAAACCATTAACATGGGTACCGCCTTGTACGGTTGGGATTAAGTTAACGTAACTTTCAGTTAATAATTCTCCACCTTCGGGCATCCAAAGCAGTGCCCATTCTACGGCTTCTGTTTCGCCAGTATGATTACCTGTAAAAGGCGTTTCAGGTAAAAGAGAGTAACCGCTGACAGATTCCATTAGATAATCTTTTAGGCCATCTTCATAACACCAACGTTGTTCGGTATTATTGATTTCATCTTTAAAAATAATTTCAAGACCAGGACAAAGCACCGCTTTAGCTTTTAGTAGATGTGATAAGCGTGGGACAGAAAATCTAGGCGAATCAAAATATTTTTCGTCAGGCCAAAAATGAACTTTGGTACCTGTATTACGACGACCACAAGTGCCAGTAATATGCAGATCTTCAACTTTATTACCGTTTTCAAAAGCTATTTCGTACACTTGTCCATCACGATGAACTGTAACTTCAACACGTTTTGATAATGCATTGACTACCGAAATACCTACACCGTGTAAACCACCTGAAAATTGGTAATTTTTGTTCGAGAACTTTCCGCCAGCATGTAAACGACAAAGCAATAATTCAATCGCGGGTACACCTTCTTCAGGGTGAATATCAACCGGCATTCCTCGCCCATCGTCGATAACTTCTAGTGAATTATCTTGAAAAAGAGTAACCTTAACTTTACGAGCATGACCTGCGATAGCTTCATCAACACTGTTATCAATGACTTCTTGCCCTAAATGGTTTGGTCGGCTTGTGTCAGTGTACATTCCAGGTCGATGACGAACTGGATCAAGCCCTTTTAAGACTTCAATATCAACGGCATTATAAGTAGATTGCGACATAGTTTTTCTATTTATTCGAATAAATGACAGCTATTATACCAATCTTTGTTCAATAAGACCAAGGTCAATGGTGAAGGGGCTTGATTTGCAATGCTAAACTGTATTTATCATAATAAATTAATCATAATGATTAAGATGGAAACTTATTGAGAGTAAATCGTTGGCACTGTCCTTTAATTGATTTTTATACCTAAAATCTCTATGTGCAAATAAATTTATAATGTATTTTTAATTGTGAATTACGGTTGATAATTTAATACCTAGAGCAAGTGTTGTATTTATTTTTCGTTTTACATTGTCAATATAGTTTATAACAAAATCAACACTCTTAACAAATTTTAACGAATCTTAACAAAAGTTAATATTTTTTATCTTTAAACGATACTATTTCTTGTTTAAAATTAAACCAATATCCTCTTAATGGGTGATATTTTGTGCATTAATACTACAGAAACACCATTAATTAATGGTCAATAATAACTCAAATATTTAATTCTTTAAAATAATCGTAAATTCACAAAATAGAATAGGTAATGGTATAATGTCATTTAATCATACTTTTCAACAACCAAAAAATTTGATTTCTCTGAGATCGTTACTTTTTAATTGTAAGGTACAGCTATTTTATACTCCATGTAAACACCTTCTTTCACTTATAAAATTTTTCTCTTCACGTTTAACTCTATTTACTTGTATTTATCTTCTTTTACCTGCAAATAGTGCAATCGCTTTATCAGCAACGACCAATAAAGTAATACACGGTAGTGCGCCGTATTTAACGTTTGATGGTGGAGCGACCAAGATTACGAGTGTTGAAGGGTTGTTAGGCATAAAACTGCCGAATAGTAGCTATATACCACCAGGTATAAATAGTGCTCTTTACCCAAATGCAACGGTAGATACCTCAAATGCAGATAACCCAATAGAAATGCCAAATATAACCGACACTTTCGCCGATATTCAAACCATAGTGCCTGTTTCAAATTATCCTAAAGTTTCGTTAACTAATTTGGTTAATGCTTATGGTCGAGATGATGACGGGGATGGTAGCATCAGTGCATCAGGTCAATTAACGATTAAATGGCAAGACAAAAATGGTAAAGACATTACTAATGAGGTTAAAAAACAACCAAATAAGCCATTCAATATTTGTAATGCACCTTATAAACTAACATTAACCGCAACTGATCCTAGGTTACAGACAACGTATGGTATACCAAGAGAAAGTCAATTCTCTGGGGCTAGTCACTCATATTACATCAAACCCAATATCAATAAACCTTTGGTGTGTTATGCTCAACCTAATTTAAACCATGGTACGAACCAATACGCTGGTCCAGAGGAACAATGGGATCAAAATTATGGATTTAAAGTACAAGACCTTGGCAATGCATCAAAGAATTTCCCTACAACTGGAGCAAATAATTTATATTTTAAATTAATGCTAGAAGGTATGACAGCAAGACAAATGATTGCTATTAATGGTAATAAAGTAAATCCAGTATCAGGTACGGGGATTACGCTATCATTGTCAGCTGAAAATAATGCATTAGAGGGTAATATTGTTCGGATAACCTTAAAAGGACCAACACAGAATTCGATGAATAAAACGTTTCACCCAGCAAGATTTGAACTTTATAGTGATACAGCAAAAAAAAACTTGATATATCAATTTAAAATAGATCGTTGGTTTATCGTAAAACCAGGGGATACAGGTCAAAATTACAATAATGCGCTTTCGTTTTGTGAAAAACTTTCTTCACCACAAACGTATTTTGTCCCCGCGGCACAAGATTATACAAACGCAAATGGTAATGGTTGGAATTTAGGAGTACCAGGACAAGGCAATACGTATCAACGCAGAATTAGTTATTGGAATAGTTCCCGATGGGTTGGAGGATTGTTTAACGAATGGGGAATTATTTATGACTATCATGATGCAGGTTGGAGTTCTGGTGACTATTGGGTAATCGATGAATTTCAAGGTAGAAGATATAATGTTTTCGCTAAATTGGGTGATGTAGATTTTGCATTCTATCGTCCCTCTAGTGATAGGGTTGCTTGTGTTGCTTGGTAAACACTTAATAATTTCATTTACCTTAGAATGAGTAAATTATAAAAAAACACTGGATTATTTACACTTTATGGTTAGAATAACCCGTTAAAACCTCATAAAGCGTTTTCCCCCGAAATCGCTTTATGGGGTTTAATCTTATTATAATTCTAACAGCTATCTATTTAATCATCGCTTCATTCGATTCTTATTAATTTAAACAGTTTTCGTTTTTAGTTTGTTTATTTCTCTTTTAGTATTATTATCAACAAATCCCATATTTATATCAGGGAATAATGTGAGTAAACTACAGAATAAAATAACCCGACGTAATTTTTTACAAAAATCATTAACTATAGCAGGTGTATCTGTACTAACGAATAATATACAATTGCCTTTTGTCTATGCAGAGCCAAACACCAATGCTAGAAGTAAGATAATCCTTACTAATTCCACAGATGAAGAAAAGATTGTTTATAGTGCTTGTTTAGTAAACTGTGGTAGCCGTTGTCCTTTAAAAGTTCATGTCAAAAACGATATTATTACTAAAATATTATCAGAAGATGGGATTAATGATTCCGTTTTTGGCTTGCATCAAATTCGCCCTTGTCTTCGTGGCAGATCTGTCCGTTGGCGAACTTATGATCCTGAACGTTTAAAGTATCCTATGCTGCGCATTGGTAAACGTGGTGAAGGTAAATTTAAACGTATTTCATGGGATGAAGCCATTAGTCTACTAGTCAATAAACTTAAATATACCATTAATCGGTATGGCAACGAGGCAATTTATTACCAATATGGTTCAGGTACAACAGGAGCTAATCTTTCTGGGCGTAATGCATGTAAGCGTTTTTTAAGTACAATTGGTGGTTTTTTAAATTATCATGGCGATTATTCGAGTGGGCAGATTTCAGCTATTCGCCCTTATATTTTTGGTAATGCTAAGGATTCTTTACTTGATCAGATAAAGCATTCTGATTTAGTTGTGATGTTTGGACATAACATTGCCGAGACCCGAATGTCGGGTGGAGGGCAAGTTACAGAGCTTTTTCATGCATTAGAACAAAGTAATGCACGGGTGATTATAATTGATCCCCGTCGCAGCGAAAGTGTGGTGGCGTATAATGCTGAGTGGATCCCGATAATTCCTGGTACCGATGCTGCGTTAGTTGCTGCTATTGGCTATGCTTTACTTGAAGAAGATCGTATTAATGATGCAATGCTCAATCAATATTGTGTTGGTTGGAACACTGAGTCATTGCCTGACAGTGCACCGCCTTTTAGTGATTTTAAATCTTATATTCTCGGATTGGGTAACGATAGAACGCCTAAAACACCAGAATGGGCAGCTAAAAAGACAGGTATTCCTGCGGAACGAATTCGTAAGCTAGCATTGGATATTGTTAACGCTAAAGCTGCATGGATTTCTCAAGGTTATGGTGTACAGCGCTGGCAAAATGGCGAACATACCGCACGTGCGATTATGATGCTACCTATTATTACAGGACAATTTGGTAAACCTGGTACCAATATTGGGACGTGGGGTGGGAGTGTTATTTATCCTATACCTAGTTTTAACCTTCCAAATCCTGTTAAAACCAGTATTCCTTTCTTTCTATGGACGAAGGCAATTGAAGATGGGCCAAGTATGACAGCTAGAAATTCTTATCTCAAAGGTAAGGAGAAGTTGGATGTAGGTATTAAATTTATCTGGAATTATGCTGGTAATGTAATTGGCAATCAACATTCAGATCTAAATCGTACTCACCAAATTTTACAAGATGAATCTAAATGTGAATTTATTCTTGTTTGGGATACGCATATGACTGCATCAGCCAAATATGCTGATTTGTTGCTGCCTGATGTTTCATCAGTTGAAAATAATGATTTGATTAATAACTCTTATTCATCTGGTGCGTATAGTTATTTAATTCGTATGCAACGTACAATTAATCCGCTTTGGGAAAACCGTGCAGCTTATGATGTATTAACCGATCTTTCTGAAATGCTAGGCGTAAAAGATAAATTTACTGAAGGTCGTTCTCAAGATGAATGGATAGAATATTGTTATGAGCAATTACGAAAAAATGAACCTAATTTACCTCCTTTTGCTGATACCGATGGTATGGGAGTAATTGAGCGTAGACTTGCCGATAGTGATACACAAATTGGTTTAAAAGCTTTTAGAGATGATCCGATTAAAAACCCATTAAACACGCCGTCGGGAAAAATAGAAATCTATTCAGAGACATTAGCTAATATTGCCAACAAATGGGAGCTTGATGCAGAGGATGTTTTGTACCCAATTCCGGCATATTTGCCTGCTATCGAAGGGAGCGAAGATAAACCCAAACGCCAAAAATACCCGTTGCAACTTATCGGGTTTCATACTAAAGGGCAATGCCATTCCTCTTATAGTAATTTACCGCAATTGCGTGAAGCTGTTGCTAACAGCCTTTGGATTAATCCATTCGATGCCGAGCAAAGGCAGATTAAGCATGGGCAATTGGTTGAAGTTTATAACGATCGTGGTCGTTTGTATATTCCTGCTAAAGTCACACCACGTATATTACCAGGAGTGATTGCGATTCCGCAAGGAATGTGGGCAAAAACCAATTCTATAGGGATTGATATTGGCGGATGTATTAATCGGTTAACATCATTGCGCCCAACAGTACTAGCAAAATCGAATCCACAGCATACCAATCTGGTTGAAGTTAAACCATTATCGGTTGCAGGATTAACATCGTAAATTAAAGAGTGGATAATAAAAATGCAATATGGATTTTATATTGATTCTTCAAAATGTACCGGTTGCAAAACCTGCCAACTCAGTTGTAAAGACGAGAAAGACAATGCTTTAGGTGTTCATTTTCGCCGTGTTTATGAATATGGTGGAGGTACTTGGCAGTTGGTTGATGGTATGTGGCAAAACGATACCTTTGCCTATTATTTATCTATCTCGTGTAATCATTGTGAAGAACCAACTTGTGTACAAGGTTGCCCAACAGGTGCGATGCATAAACGAAAGCAAGATGGTTTAGTGGTTGTTAATCAAGATGTTTGTATTGGTTGTCGATATTGCGAAATGCGTTGTCCTTATGGAGCACCGCAATTTGATCATCAAAAGAAAGTCATGTCAAAATGTGATGGCTGTTATGAACGTGTAGCCGAAGGTTTAAAACCAGTATGCGTTGAATCTTGCCCTCAGCGTGCGTTAGATTTTGACGAAATTGAAAAACTACGTCACCGTTATGGTGATGAATGCAATATTGCACCACTACCAAGTTCACAGCTGACTAAACCTAATATTGTGATAAAACCACATGCACATGCCAAAGCTTCTGGTGATACCTTAGGTAAAGTTCTTAATCCTGAGGAGTTATGAGTTATATGCATGAATTACCATTAGTATTTTTTACGGTACTCGGTCAATTATCTGCTGGGATGGTATTGATTGGTGGCATATCATCTTTAAGCCATTATTCATACAGTTTAATTAAGATAAATACAATGAATATGGCTGCTCTGATTGTAATGGCTGTTGCAATGCTTATTGCTTCGCTACATTTAGGTCATCCTTTTCGGGCTCTTAATGTTATTTGGGGTATTGGTCGTTCGCCGATGAGCAATGAGATTTTTTCCTTTGGTCTCTTGTTTGGAATAACATTAGTATGTGTATTACTAACTTATTTTTCTTATCATAATGATGGTAAAAAATGGCTATTGGTCAACTCACTTTGTCAACGTATATATCAAATCCCCAATTTTTCTAAAATATTATCTTTATTGTTGATCTTTTTTAGTTTAATTTTTGTTTGGATGATTGCTCTTACTTATATGCTACCAACGGTTAAAACCTGGAATACCTATTACACAGCCATTCAGATGTATACCTCTATGCTAGTGTTAGGAGGAATTGTTGCAATAGTTTTTGGGATATTTCGAATTGGCATAATTTCTTTCTTTACTGGTGTAATATCGATTCTGTTATTAAAAATTCCTTATATTAATTTAATGACCTCAGTATCACCTGAACTTACCTCAAAACAATATATTTGGATGCTAATTCAATGCCTATTATTAGTACTTGCACTTGTTTTAGTTATTGTAAATATTTATCGATCTAAGCAATCAACAATAATTTACTCTATTGCTTTTATTATTGTTTTAGTTGCCGAGTTATGTGGGAGAATTGCGTTTTATAATTTATGGACTATTCAAATGTAAAATTAATAACATTTTAATGTTTTTAATAACAATAAAAACACACTATACAATAGGGACTATTGATCTTTTAACAAAAAATAAACAGATATACTAGGGCGTGTTGATCTTTCATGATTATTTTTTAGACGGCATGATGTGAGTTATAATAATTCAGCCAAAAACAACCATAACTCGATTCATCATGCCAAGAACAATGCTAACAGATAAACGGTGGGAAAAGCTACTACAAATAATGAAAAATACCGGCCGAGTTTATAATAAATCCGAGCATCGGATGACGTTTGAAGGGATCCTTTTCCGAATGAGAACCGGTATTCCTTGGCGAGATTTGCCAGAAGAGT
>NZ_LZHK01000097.1:0-45456 GCF_001690415.1 Gilliamella sp. Imp1-1 | reverse complement strand
TTTTTCCCGCCATTTATAAAAAGTTGAATTACCCATGCCATATTTACGGCAGAGTTCCTTGACAGGAATACCTGCTTCAGCTTCTTTTAAAATAGCGACGATTTGATGTTCAGTCATTTTTTTCATAATTAAATCCCCTTTTACTTTTATCATAGAGAATTTTCTACTTTTTTGCTGTACTATTTTAGGGGATAGTTACATTAACCATCTTTCATTTATTTTCATAACTCTATTATCCTAGAAAAATTTAATGCTAAAATATTAAAAAATAAATATTATTTACATAAAATGTAGAAATTGTTTACGTGTTATCCGAAGTAATTTGTAATGAATATGCATAAAAAAACAAAATTAGCGTCTTATTATAAACAATAGATATGATGTTTATATCATAAAGAAGAAATAACTGCCACTGATTTGATTAAACGCTTTATGGTCAGTTATCCGACTATTTATAACTAGCCTAAGAAAGCCCGATTGAAGCTTTTTATTCCTTTAATCTGTAAGAATGAATGTTCTTAAACCATTATTTATAGCTAGTCAAAGTTGAAAAATCCATCAAAACTAAATTAAGTCAGCAAGCTAAACGCTATAACAAAACCTATTAGGGTATAAACTTATAGGTTATTCTTTACAAGAATAAAACCGATTTGTGTTCCTTTTCCTTGTTCGGTAACAAATGCGCCAACTGCGCAAATCAGTTGTTCGTTGTAGTAAATCAGAGGAATTCGAGTTCGCATCCATGGTGGAATATTATGCTCTTGCCATAGTTTTTTTATTGATCGTGAACCATGACGATTAACAATTTGAAATTTTCCTTGAGCATGGAATCTAACGGTGATTTTTTCATCTGCTTGTGGTAAGCGGCAACATAAATCAGTTTGATAATTAATTTGTAATTCACCAACATTATCTGGAAGTGTTAATGGCAACGCTAAATCCCAGTTTAGGATTTGCTGTTCAATATCTTGATGTAATGCTAACAAATAAAGTTGATTTTGATAACGGCGAACTTGTTGGTTATTAAAGATAAATTTCGGATTGGCGTCTTCTTTTGCTAATGCAACGGTTTGCCAAATTAATGTTATTTGTTGGCGTGTTGGCATATTAATATGATTGTGTTTAAACCACATGCGTAAAATTGCATTTCGTTTATACTCGGAATAGTCCATTAATGGTGCAATAGCCAGTTGATTTTGTTCGGTGATAACTTGCTTAAACTCTACCAATAATAACTCATTAATTAACGTTTCTTGTTGTTGACATAATTCCGCACTGCGTGCAACCATTTGCGAAAAATGTGGCCAGCGTTGATTAAGAATTGGTAAGACTTTTAAGCGTAAAAAATTACGCTCGTAGTGATCATCTTGGTTGCTTTCATCTTCTATCCAATTGAGTTGATGTTTATTCGCATAGGTTTCAATTTGTGATCGTGATATTGTTAATAACGGTCGAAGATGTTGTTGATTTTCCCTTGGCATTGCGGACAATCCCGCAGGTCCACTACCACGTTTCAAAGCTAAGAAGAAAGTTTCACATTGATCATCAAGATGTTGAGCTGTACATAACGTTTCATCATCTTTTAGATGGCGATATATAGCTTGGTAACGTGCATTTCTAGCTTGCTCTTCAATATTACCCGCTATGGGATCAAGTCTGACTTTTTCAATAATTATTGGAATTTGCCATGTTTGACATTGTTGCTTGCAATGCATTTCCCAGTTGTCAGCATTGCTACTCAAACCATGATGAATATAGATCGCTTTTAGTTCTAAATTTGGTAACAATTGTTTTTTAAGCTTAACAAGCACATGCATTAATACCGTTGAGTCAACACCACCACTATATGCAACCAGTAGCGCTTTGTGGTGTTTTATATTATGAAAAACTGTTTGTTTTATTATTTCGTCACACGTGATTTGGTTTTGATTATTCATCTTCTACTTAATTATGCTAAACTAAACATTCGTAATGCATTGGCTTTATATAGATTCATTTTTTATAGCTTGATTCTGTCTAAACCAGTACCAAGATCGGCGATTAAATCATCGGGATCTTCAAGCCCTATATGAAGACGAATTAAAGTTCCTTTAAAATCAATACCAGATACAGGTCTAATTTTTGCTAGTTCTTCGGGTTGATTAGCTAAAATTAATGATTCAAAACCGCCCCATGAATAAGCCATTGAGAAATAAGTTAAGTTGTCAATAAAATCAGATAATTGCTCGTCAGTTAATCGATCTTTGAGTACAAAAGAAAATAATCCACTGGCACCTGAAAAATCTCGTTTAAAATACTCATGCCCCTTACAACTTTCTAATGCTGGGTGATTGACGGTAGCAACTTTAGGATGATGGGCTAACCATTTTGCTACTTTTATGCCATTTTCGTGGTGTTGCTTTAATCGTATTGCTAATGTTCGCAATCCTCGTGTGGCTATATAAGCGGTATCCGCATCGCACATTTGTCCCATTAAGTAAGAACGTTCGCGTAATTTTTCCCAACAGCGTTTGTTAGCAACAGCAGTGCCTATCATGGCATCAGAATGGCCGATTAGATATTTAGTACCTGCTTGTATTGAGATATCAATATCATGATCTAATGCTTTGAATAATACGCCGGCGCTCCATGTATTATCGATCATAATAATAATTTCTGGATTGATGCTGCGAATTGCTTTAACCATTGAAGGAATATCATGAATTTCCATCGTAATTGAGCTTGGTGATTCTAAAAATACCACTTTGGTATTGGGTTTAATTTGATTTGTAATATTGTGACCCACTAATGGCGTAAAGTAATCTGTTTCAACACCAAAATTTTTTAAAATTTGCTGACAAAATTCTTGAGTAGGTTCGTAAGCAGCTTCAGACACTAATATATGATCGCCAGCTTGAACAAAAGCTAAAATAGCATTAGCGACGGCAGCTGCGCCACAAGGGTATAGATAGCAACCAGCTCCACCTTCGATTTCAACCATCGCATCTTGTAGCGCAAAATGAGTTAATGTACCACGGCGTCCATAAAATAATGCACCATTAGCACGGTTTTTGGTTGCTTCTTTTTTTGTTTCAATTGAATCAAAAACCAATGATGATGCACGTTGAATAACCGAATTAACAGCGCCTTGCGTATAACGCTTTTTACGTCCTGCATGAACTAATTTTGTTGGTAATGACATAATGATACACCCTTGCTACTAATTATTAAGGTTGATATTTTTATTAATTTTGATAACAGTTAGCATAGCATGCTGTTAGAATAGTAAAAAATAAATTTTATTAATATTTTCTTGCCAATTATGCTAATTTCTCAACTTGCTTGTCTTAAGGATGCTGACATTGATTTTTCACTGTTGCCTCAAACTCTTCTTGATGAAGCGAATAATTTAAGTGGCCAACGTAAAAAACAGTTTTTAGTTTGCCGATCAATTTTGGCTCATTTGCTTAAACAATACTGTGATATTTCGATGTTACCTGTTATTAAGGTTGGTGATAATGGTCGCCCCTCTTTTTTAGAGCCACACTTACCAGATTTTAATATTAGTCATAGCCAAGATTGGGTAGCAGTTGCGATTTCGTTAGAAGGTAAGGTTGGTTTAGATATCGAAGTAGCACGTCCACGAAAAAATTATTTGAAAGTAGCTAAAAATTTTTTTGCTGATGACGAATATCAATGGATGACTAAACAAGATGATACATTAAGAGCCTTTTGGCAACTATGGACATTAAAAGAGTCTGCATTAAAGCTTTATGCTAAAGGAGTTTGGCAAATAAAATCGGTTAACGTCGACTTAAAACAGCAGATGATTATGGCGCCTTTTGCACAAGAATTTTATTATCAATATCGTCAAGTGGGCGATGTTCACCTATCGGTGAATAGCAATCAACCGATCTCTAAATTAATTTTGTTGCCTTAATACAATGTTTTTCCGTTATCTATTATGGCGCAATGATGGCTTGTTATTTATTAAACTAGATAGATATCTTGAATTCTTTTTCTATTAGTCTCGTTTAATTGATATTCCTGTGATAACCAATTGTCAATTGTACCGTGACGTGTTTTAATTGCATTCAGTGCTGCAGTTAGATACTCTTTTTTGGCAGCAAAAATTAATTTGCGTTTTTCAAACTCATCAGGCGTCATTTTATGTTGGTATTGGCTTAATAGATTTTCACGATAATCTGACAATAGCTGTTCTGTTAGTAAATAATCTTGCATGACAGTTTCTTCACTAACACCCAAAGCAAACAATGTTAATGCAACGCCAACACCTGTACGATCTTTACCAACAGCACAATGTTGTACTAATGGTCTACCTTGTGAGTTTAGTAGGATTGAGGAAAGTTTTTGATATGCTGCGTTATTAAATGGTAGTAGCTGGTAAAGCTTAATCATAAAATCAAATGGAGCATTTTTTTTAAGTGTTTGGTGAGCATTACCTAAATCACTTGTTAAACTTGCGGTGATCGTATTGCTCAACGGATTAGCTGGTACATTAATATAATAAGTATTTTGCCATAATTTATCTGGATTTCGCTCAATTTCATCAGGATCGCGATAGTCTAAAACATAGTGCAGATTTAGCTGATTAGCTAAAAAAAATTGCTCTTGTTGTGTAATAAGCGAGAATGCGCCTGAGCGGTATAGTAGGCCCGATCGAATTTGACGTCCATCAATTGTTTTGATTCCACCTAAATCACGAAAATTAATCCCATTTTTTATCGGTACAACTGATGCCATAACCCGTCCTTATTTATTTTTAACTTTACTTGCTATATTAACATGTTTCTGATTAGAATTAACTCATTGTTATGTTGTTTATCAATTTTTTGAGGTTTTTACTATGTCGATGTTATCTGTTTTACTAACTGATAAACCTGCACCAAAACAGTGGGGAAAAGATGCATTGCTGAGTTTTTCTAACGAGGCGATTACTATTCATTATAAACCGGAACATCGCTTAGGGGCGATTCAACGTGCAGGTCGCAAGTTAGATAACCAAGGAATAAATTCGGTTAAACTAAGTGGTGAAAATTGGGATCTCGAAGCTTGTTGGCATTTTTGGTTGGGCTATCGTAATGCCAAAAAAAGTACAAAAGTAACTTGGTCAGAACTCAACACCAAAGACAAACAAGAATTGAAACGTCGTATAGAAATTATTGATTGGTGTCGGGATATTATTAATGAACAAGCTGAAACATTAAGTCCTGTTGAGTTAGCCACACGAGCAGCTAAGTTAATTAGCACTTACTCATCTGCTGTGACTTACAACATCATTTCAGGTGAAGCTTTAAGAGAGCAAGGTTATATGGGCATTTATACGGTTGGAAAAGGTTCGGATCGGCCAGCGGCTTTGCTTGAACTAGATTATAACCCAACCCAAAATTCTAATTCACCGATAACGACATGTTTAGTTGGTAAAGGTATTACCTTTGATTCAGGAGGATATAGTTTAAAACCAAGTAATTTTATGGAGTCAATGCGCTCAGATATGGGGGGGGCTGCATTAGTAACAAGCGCATTAGCATTAGCCATTGCGCGCGGTTTAAATCAACGTATTAAACTTTATCTATGTTGTGCCGATAATTTAGTAAGTGGCAATGCGTTTAAATTAGGCGATATTATTCGTTACCGTAACGGTAGAACGGTTGAAGTTGATAACACTGATGCAGAAGGTCGACTAGTTTTGGCTGATGGTTTAATTTGTGCTGATAATGATCAACCTCATTATATTATTGATTGTGCAACACTGACTGGAGCGGCTAAGATTGCGGTAGGGAATGATTATCAGTCATTACTTTCGTTTGATGATAAATTTGCTAATCAATTGTTAGCTAGTAGCGATATTGAGCATGAAGCTTTTTGGCGATTACCATTAGCCGAGTTTCACCGTTCGCAATTCCCATCATCATTTGCTGATATAGCAAATTCAGGTATACCTAATACTGCTGGAGCAAGTACTGCTGCGGCTTTCTTATCGCATTTTATTAAAAATTATCAAAAAAATTGGCTACATATTGATTGTTCTGCAACATTCCGTAAAAGCGCCACAGCTTTATGGGCAACGGGGGCAACAGGTATTGGTGTGAGGACAATTGCTAATTTACTTAGTCAGCTTAAATAAAACAAAAAACCACTTTTAAACAGTGGTTTTTAAAGTGGTTTTTGTTAACAAAGTGCAATTTTAATCATTTTTAATAACAATTGCTTTTTTGATATAAATAGGCTCAACTGGCACATTTTGATGTGGTCCCACGCGTTTAGTTGGGACACTAACAATTTTATCAACTATATCCATCCCTTTAGTTACTTTACCAAATACAGCATAACCATATTGTTCTGGAGATTTGTAATTAAGGAAATCATTGTTTACTACGTTGATAAAAAATTGACTGGTTGCGCTGTTTATTTCACTTGTTCTCGCCATTGCAATGGTGCCACGATCATTTTTTAAACCATTGTCTGCTTCATTTTTAATTGGTGAGTTATTCTCTTTAAATTTTAGTTGATCATCAGCGCCACCACCTTGAATCATAAATCCAGGAATTACACGGTGGAAAGTTAAATTTTCATAAAAACCACTATTAACATAATCAAGAAAGTTTTTAGTGGTAATTGGCGCATGTTCGCTGTCTAGTTCAATCTCAATATCGCCCATACTGGTTTGTAATAAGACTTGAGGAATAGCTGAGGCGACAGTTGAAAAAATTGTTAGCAGTAATGTTAAAATTAATAGTTTGATTTTTTTCATATAATAAAACCTCTTTCCGTTTGAATTGGCTGATTATACCGAATATTAAGCTAATTTAAATAACAATTATGCAAAATCGGATAATTTTTTGTGCTGTATATCGTATAACGATTTAATTATATTTAATTAAAAAATTGATTGGTCTATTTTATTGATGTTAACCTGATTTTAAACATTAATAAGATAAGGAGTTATAAAAAATGTTTTTTATAACTCCCTTTTTTATACTAACCGTTTTTATACTGAAACATAGTGTAACCTGAAACTTTTTTACAAAAAAACTGTTAAATTTTATGCGATGTATTTTGTGTGATATGCCTTTATTTCTATCTCATCATGGCATTTGTAGCCAATGTGTTCAAAATATACCTAAATTTAATAAAGTCTGCCATCAATGCTGTTTACCACATTCTTTATCGACTGATATATGTTATCGGTGTCGTGCAAAGAAACCTTATTGGGATGAACTTATTGCTGTTTCTGAGTATGTTAATCCTTTAAAAAAATTGATTCATCATCTAAAGTTCTACAACAAAATTGAATTGAGTACTGCATTGGCAAGATTGATGTTTTTGGCTTGGTATCAACGGCGAGAAATTGATGCGTTAATTAAGCCCGATTTGGTCACTTGTGTGCCATTGCATCATTTTCGTTATTGGTCTCGTGGTTTTAATCAAGCTGAGTTATTGGCAAAACCTATTGCAAGATGGTTAGATTGTGAATTTTATCCTTATTTACTATCTCGAACGTCAAATGTACAAGATCAAAAAAAACTATCTCTTACAGAGCGAATCGCTAATGTTGAAAAGCTTTTTATATGCCATCAAAATCTTTCACATAAATCGGTAATGCTTATTGATGATATCGTTACAACAGGTAATACGATTGATGCAATTAGTCAGCAACTAAAAAATTGTGGAGCAACGAGTGTTTATGTTGTTTGTTTATGCCGTACAGTATTGTAAAATCTTAAACAACCCCTATAATAACCAAGAAAGTTAGTCAACTATTATTAATATATTATAAATGATGTTAGGTTTGTTTATTACCTAATTACATTAAAGTGAGGGGTTATGTCTATTATCACTATTTCTGAATCAGCTCAACAGCACTTTAAAAAATTACTTGCTAATCAATCAGATGGAACACAAATTCGAGTATTTGTTATTAACCCTGGTACTCCAAGTGCGGAATGCGGTGTTTCGTATTGCCCTGCTGATACTATAGAAGATAGCGATATAGAAGAACAGTATGCTGATTTTTCAGTTTATATTGATGAAATTAGTGCTCCATTTTTAGAAGAAGCCGTCATTGATTATGTGACTGATGAATTAGGTTCACAGTTAACATTAAAAGCACCAAATTCAAAAATGAAAAAAGTAGCTGATGATGCACCTCTTATTGAGCGTGTTAATTACGCAATTCAAGCGCAGGTCAATCCGCAATTAGCTAGCCATGGTGGCCATGTTAGTTTAGTGGAGTTGACCGAAGATAATTATGTTGTTTTACAATTTGGTGGGGGGTGTAATGGTTGCTCAATGGTCGATTATACTTTGAAAGAAGGTATTGAAAAGCAATTAATGGCAGAGTTTCCTGAACTCGCTGGTGTAAAAGATATTACTGAACACCAAGCTGGAGCTCATTCTTTTTGCTAATAATGGCAGAAAATAATTTTTATTTAAATCTTGCTTATTGCTAGGATTGAGTCATAATCGGATAACGTTTGCCATTTGACATTCTGATGGGGTTTTATGAATCAAGTTAGTATTATTTCAGATCTTATCGTTTGGATTGAAAAAAATTTGGAACAACCATTATCTATTGATCATGTTGCACAAAAATCAGGTTATTCAAAGTGGCATTTACAACGTATGTTTAAAGAGGTAACTGGTCAAGTTCTTGGTACTTATATTCGACATCGTCGTTTAACTTATGCTGCGCTTGCTTTACGCATGACAAGTAAGCCTATTTTAGATATTGCGATGCAATATCGTTTTGATTCTCAACAAACATTTACTCGTTCTTTTAAAAAACAATTCAATGAAACCCCAGCAAGTTACCGACGAGGAGATATTTGGGATCCTACAGGATTAACTCCTGCTATTGAGCTTAATAAAAACCGGTTTTCATTGCCTGAGCCAAAATTTGTTAATATGCCTCAAAAAACGTTTTGGGGTATCACCTTTAAAAATAATTGCAATTTGAGTCAATTATTAGATGAAGAAAATAAACTAAGATCACAATTTTTTCATAATTATATATCTCGCTGTGGCAATACATGTGAAAACTTGCCAGATAAAATTTATGCTTTTAGCCGTATATTGAAAAGCAAAGATAATGCTAATGAACAAGAGCTTTTTTATACAATTGCTTTAGATCAGAATAATAATTTAGAGCATATTGAGCAGATAGTTAATGAAGGAGGATTGTATCTTTGCTTTAGATATATTGGTTCTCCTGATGAGTTTGGCGATTTTATTTCACAAGTGCATTTAGCTGCTATGCCAGCATTAAAAGTACGTTTACGTTGCTCTAGTTGTGTAATTGAGATTCATCATAATCTTCGCGATGATTCTGTTGAATCGTTTAAGGATATTAAGCATATGGAGTGTGTTTATTGTGTGCCAGTTGTTGCTGATAGTGGAGTCAATATCCAATCAAGTTTATAGTTATAATATGATATAAAAATCTGCTATTAGATATTGACTGAATTATTTAGTTATCTGAGTTTAATAAAATCTTTTCTAACCACTTTTTAAATTCTGGAGTTGCTTCTTTTAGGCTATTAGAGCCTCTTGTTATAGTTGCAATACCAATTTTTAGTTGCTCTTTAAGTTGGCGTTGATTGATTGAACCATCAAGTAATGAATGTACGATTTTTACTCGAGTAATTAAAGCATCTCGCTCATCGGCAGTCATTAGTAATTTTAAAATATCTAGTGAATAACCATCGTTAAATGCTTGGTGTAATAATTCAACTGTTTGTTGCCATTCGTTAGTTTTCATTATAATCACCATTAATATTGTTTATTAAATTCATTTGAACTAAGAAAATTGACATCTTTTTGCCCTAAGATTACTTGATAAATATAATCATATACCAATACGTTTTTGACGTAATTACGTGTTTCAGTAAATGGTATACTCTCAATAAATGCTACTGCATCAAGTTTTCCGTTACTCTTTTTTAGCCAGCGCTTAACATTATTTGGGCCAGCATTGTAAGCGGCTGAAGATAATATACGATTTTTATCATTTTGTAGATAAGCAGTGTTTAAATAGCTAGTGCCTAACTGTATATTTGTTTGAGGATCAAACAATTGTGCAGATGAAATATAAGTTACTGAATTAACTTTTTTAGCTGTTTCTTTAGCTGTGGCTGGCATTAATTGCATTAATCCACTGGCGCCGACAGGTGATTTGACAGTAGTATCGAGTGCACTTTCTTGGCGAGAAATAGCTAAAGCATAAGATAAACCAATAGCTTTATCTTTTAATGCATTGTTATATAAATCTTTGTACATAATAGGCAAACGTTCTGTCCAGTTATCCCAGAGTTTGCCAGCAATGGTTGCTTGAATGCTAAGATCACCCCATCCTTTTTGTAAGGCATATTGAGATAATGCTAAATATTCATTCTTATTTTTTTGATTAGTTAACATATATCGCCATTCGTAGCTTGATTCTGAAAGCATTCCTAAATAACGTAATTCGTTAATTCTTTTTACATAGGGTTGATTGTCGTATTTGCTTTTTAAGGTTGATATTTCTGATTGTGTAATCTTTGGTGATTGGTTATTGATCGAATAAGGTTGATTAAGAGTTTGTGCACTTATCATGCCATAAAACCCACGTTTGGTTGTGAGTGTTTGCAAAATTTTGTTAGCTTCACTTTTTTTATTATTATTTAATAAAACTCTAGCTTGCCAATATTGCCAGTCTTCTTTTAATTGATCTTCTGGTGATAGTTGTGCTATCCAATAACCGATGTCTGTGAAGTTATAGCTATCGATTGCAAGGCGGATACGTTTTTCAACTAATGTTGTATCGTGATATTTTGCAATATAGCTATCACGCCATTTAATTTGTTCATCTGTTGCAGAATTTTTAAAGTAGCTGTTAGCTAAACTATTTTGTAATGCTACCTGTTCTGCTTTACTTAAAGTTTGCTGTTTAACTAATTTTGGTAATAATGCTACAGCTAAATTCATATCAGCTTTTACTAAGCGAGGAAATGATGATAAGACAACTTTTTTAGTGAAAGAGCTAGCTTTAATATTGTTTGAAAAATCTTCTAATTTTTTAGGATTATTAAGAACAGCTAGTAAATTGATTTTTGTTGTTTTGTAGTTGTCATCAAGTAAATTAGCTAGGTGTTTGGCTAATTTTAAATTATTTGCATCAATAGCAAGTTCGATACGTAATAGTATTAAATTAGCTGTCCGTCTACCTGCTTGAGCCCAAGCGTCAAGTAATGGATCGCATGCAGAAGGAAGTTCTTTGCCTGTCATCCAAAGAGATTCAACAGAGCTAAAAGCAACCTCCTTATTTCCTTGTTGTAGTAATGCATATTGATAACGACAATTAGAAAGTGTGGAGTTATCTTTTGGGAACGAAACGATTGAATTCCAATCTTGACGATTGCTTAATTCGCTTAAATAAGATTGTGTTAATGAAGCTGTTAGCGGAAAATCATTATATTGATTAATAAAATCGCTTACCATTTGTGGTGAAACGATTTTAATATTACTCTGAAAAAACTGTACAGCAGCATAAGGATATAATGGATAATCTTTTATGGTAGAGAGTAATGTTCGCTGTTCTTCAAAGTTAAGTGATTGATAGGAGTTAAGCCATTTTTGATAATTTTCTCGACCTTTTTGAGAACTATCTGCATAAATGTTACCTGTGAACAATAGGTTAATTATCAAAAAATAACGTAATACTAATTTCATCCTTTAGCTCCTATGTTAATTTAGTTTATTAGATTAGCATATTAAGCTATGATTCGTCGATAATGAACTGCGGTTTAATTCCTACTAAAACACTCAACTAAATACTTGACTAAACCGAAAGGATATATACAATATGCATACTTACATATAAAGGAATGCTCAATGAAACTGACATCAAAAGGGCGATACGCGGTGACGGCAATGCTTGATGTTGCTTTACATGCAGATTCAGGACCGGTATCACTAGCTGATATTTCAGAACGTCAAGAAATTTCACTTTCTTATCTTGAACAATTGTTTGCTCGGTTACGAAAAAATGGTTTGGTGCGCAGTGTTAGAGGCCCAGGTGGCGGTTATATACTGAGTCGTTCTATGGATCAAATTGCTATTAGTTCAATTGTTAAAGCTGTCGATGAAACAGTGCATGCGACAAAATGCCACGGGCAAGATGGATGTCAAGGTGGTGTTAGATGTTTAACCCATACACTGTGGAATGATTTAAGTGAACGAATTGAGGACTTTTTAACTAGCATTACATTGAGTGAATTGGTCAATAATAAAGAAGTTAAAGCTGTTGCTAGCCGACAAAGTAATATACAACACCTTCAAATTAATTAATAAAAATAGAATACAGAATTTTTCATTGGGAGTAATTAATGAAACTACCTATTTATATGGATTATGCAGCGACAACGCCTGTAGATCCTAGAGTTGCTGAAAAAATGATGCAGTATTTAACGCCAGACGGTATATTTGGTAATCCAGCATCTCGTTCCCATAAATTTGGCTGGCAAGCTGAAGAAGCCGTTGATATTGCCCGTAATCAAATTGCCGATCTTATTGGTGCTGATTCACGCGAAATTGTCTTTACGTCAGGGGCAACTGAAGCTGATAATTTAGCAATTAAAGGTGCCGCTCATTTTAATCAAGCCAAAGGTAAGCACATTATTACTTGTAAAACTGAGCACAAGGCTGTGCTTGATACTTGTCGCCAACTAGAGCGAGAAGGTTATGAAGTAACTTATTTAACGCCAGAATCCGATGGGATCCTTGATCTTGATAAACTTGCAACGGCTATGCGTAGTGATACAACCGTTGTATCAATTATGCATGTTAACAATGAAACGGGTGTAATACAAGACATCGAAAAAATTGGTGAGATGTGCCGTGAAAGAGGCATTGTTTTTCATGTTGATGCAACCCAGTCTGTTGGTAAATTACCAATTGATGTAGCTAACTTAAAAGTTGATTTAATATCATTTTCTGGTCATAAGATTTATGGACCAAAAGGTATTGGTGGGCTTTATGTAAGGCGTAAACCGCGTGTTCGTATTGAAGCTCAAATGCATGGAGGTGGTCATGAACGAGGTATGCGCTCTGGTACTTTACCTGTGCATCAAATTGTGGGTATGGGGGAAGCGTATCATATAGCTAAACAAGAGATGGCTACTGAAATGCCTCGTTTATTATCCTTAAAAAATCGTTTATGGGATGGTTTAAAAGACATTGAAGAGGTTTATTTAAATGGCTCTTTAGAACACAGTGTGCCAAATATCTTAAATGTGAGTTTTGCTTACATTGAAGGTGAATCGTTGATGATGGCTTTAAAAGATTTAGCTGTTTCATCTGGTTCTGCATGCACATCAGCGAGTTTAGAGCCGTCTTATGTATTACGAGCATTAGGGCTTAATGATGAGCTCGCTCATAGTTCAATTCGATTTTCTATTGGTCGTTTTACCACAGAAGAAGAAATTGATTATGTCATTAAATTAATCAGAGAATCTATTGGGAAATTAAGGGATTTATCGCCTCTTTGGGAAATGTTTAAAGATGGCGTTGATTTAACAAAGATTAAATGGTCAGCACATTAAAATTGGGAGTAAATTATGGCATATAGTGAAAAAGTCGTTGATCATTATGAAAACCCACGTAATGTTGGTTCGTTTGATCAAAATGATCCTAATGTTGGTAGTGGTATGGTTGGCGCACCAGCGTGTGGTGATGTGATGCGTCTACAAATCAAAGTGAATGACAACGGTATTATTGAAGATGCTAAGTTTAAAACTTATGGTTGTGGTAGTGCAATTGCATCAAGTTCTTTGGTTACAGAATGGATAAAAGGTAAATCATTAGACGAAGCAGAAGCTATCAAAAATACGGATATTGCTAAAGAACTTGCTTTACCTCCGGTTAAAATTCACTGTTCAATTTTAGCGGAAGATGCAATTAAAGCTGCTATTGATGACTATAAAACCAAAAAAGGACAACGTTAATGGCAATCACATTGACTAATAGCGCAGCTGATCGTATTCAAGCCTTTTTGGCTAATCGCGGAAAGGGGGTTGGGTTACGATTAGGTGTTAAAACATCGGGTTGTTCTGGTATGGCTTATGTTTTAGAGTTTGCCGATGTGATTAATGATGATGATAGTGTCTTTGAAGATAAACATGTCAAAGTTATCGTGGATAAAAAAAGCTTAGTTTATATTGATGGAACTGAACTTGATTTTGTTAAAGAAGGATTAAATGAAGGTTTCAAGTTTAATAATCCTAATACGAAGCACGAATGTGGTTGTGGCGAAAGCTTTAATGTGTAATCGGACACAATAATTATGGTTAATTACTTCGAGCTATTTAGTTTGCCAGTTCAATTGCCGGTGGATATCGCTCAACTAACAACTCATTATCAGCAATTGCAAAAGCAATATCACCCAGATAATTTTGCTGTTGTAAACGATATTGAGAAAGTGGCAATTGTTCAAAAGTCAGCAATCATTAATGATGGTTATCATACGTTAAAAAATCCAATTAAAGCCGCTGAGTATTTTTTATCTCTACAAGGTTTTGACGTAGCAACTGAACAAAGTATTATTCATGATACTAATTTTTTAATGGAGCAATTTGTTTTACGTGAAAGACTTGATGATATCGAACGTAAAGATGATTTTGAATTATTAGATGATTTTTATGCTGAGATTGTTGCTCGTCAAAAGATAGTCTATAACGAATTATTACAATTTATTACTAATCAAGATTGGTCAAAAGCACTTAATCAGATCTATAAAATTCGCTATCTTGCCAGATTGATTGAACAAATCGAAAAGTTACAAGAAAAGCAATTTGATTTATAATTTAAGATAAGTAACGTATCGATAGAGATAGATTAAATGGCATTATTACAGATCAGCGAACCAGGACAAACTCCACTACCACATCAGCACCGCCTTGCTGCGGGAATTGATCTTGGTACAACTAATTCATTAGTAGCAACGGTACGAAGTGGACAAGCAGAGGTATTGCCTGATTTAGAAGGTAATTCGCTATTGCCATCCGTTGTGTATTATGGCATCGATCATGATGATAACTTTGTTATCACGATTGGAAAAAATGCCAAAGATAATGCTGTGAATGATCCGCAAAATACAGTTAGCTCTATTAAGCGATTAATGGGGCGAAGTTTATCTGATATAGATTTATCACAATTTCCTTATACTTTTTCACAAACTGAAAATGGTGTTCTTTTATTAAATTTACCTAATGAACAAGTTAATCCAATACAAGTTTCATCAGAAATTTTGACAGCGTTAGCTGAGCGAGCAAAAGAGAGCTTACAAGGTGAAATTGATGGTGTGGTTATTACTGTGCCAGCTTATTTTGATGATGCACAGCGGCAAGCAACAAAAGATGCTGCCAAATTAGCTGGTTTGCATGTATTGCGCCTACTTAATGAACCTACAGCCGCTGCGATTGCGTACGGTTTAGATTCAGGGAAGGAAGGTATAATCGCTGTTTATGATTTAGGTGGTGGTACTTTTGATATTTCTATTTTACGCTTAAATAAAGGTGTTTTTGAGGTTCTAGCCACTAGTGGTGACTCAGCTCTTGGTGGTGATGATTTTGATCGGCTACTTGCTGACTATATAAAAGAGAAATTAGGATTATCTAATAATATAGATCCTTATATTAATCAAAAAATCAGTAGCCAAGCTACCGAAATAAAGATTTTATTAAGTGAGCAAGATTTAGCTGTATTTTCTCTGGATAATCAATCTTTGACTATTACTCGCCAGCAATTTCAACAATTAATTGAGCCATTGCTTAAACGCACTTTAGCTGTTTGTCGCCGTGCATTAAAAGATGCTGAGATTAATGTGGATGAAGTAGTTGAAGTTGTTATGGTTGGCGGCTCTACTCGTGTGCCATTAGTGCGAGAATTAGTAGGGAATTATTTTAAAACTACTCCCTTGATATCTATCGATCCTGATAAAGTAGTTGCTATTGGTGCAGCTATTCAGGCCGATATTTTGGTTGGCAATAAACCCGATTCAGATATGTTATTGCTTGATGTGATTCCATTGTCGTTAGGCATTGAGATCATGGGTGAATTGGTCGAAAAAATTATTCCACGTAATAGTACAATTCCGTGTGCAAGAGCTCAAGAGTTTACAACTTTTAAAGATGGTCAAACTGCGATGATGGTTCATGTTTTACAAGGAGAACGTGAAAGTGTTGCTGATTGTCGATCTTTGGCTCGTTTTACTCTGCAAGGTATTCCAGCAATGCCTGCTGGTGGTGCGCACATTAGGGTGACTTTTCAAGTTGATGCTGATGGTTTATTAAGTGTAACAGCAATGGAAAAATCAACGGGTATTGAAGCTGCTATCCAAGTAAAACCTTCATATGGACTGACTGATAATGAAATTGCCGATATGATTCAAGATTCAATCAGTTACGCACAGCAAGATAAACAGATTCGAATACTTGCTGAACAAAAAGTTGAGGCAGCTAGAGTGCTTGAAAGCTTGCAAAGTGCTTTAGATAAAGATGCTGACTTATTAGATGAAAGTGAACTAAACCATATTTTAATTGCTAAGCATCAATTACAAGCTGTAAGTGAGTCAAATGACAGTTATGCAATTGAAAAACAAATTAAAATTGTTGATAAAGTAACACAAAATTTTGCAGCTAAGCGGATGGATAGGTCAATTCGACATGCGTTAACTGGCCATAACGTTGATGATATTTAACTAACGAGATTATTATGCCAAAAATTACTTTTTTACCGAATGCGGAGCTTTGTCCAGATGGAAAAACTGTCGATGCCCAAGAAGGCGAATCCATTTTAGAAGTGGCATTGCGCAATGATATTGAAATCGAGCATGCTTGTGAAATGTCATGTGCTTGTTCAACATGCCACTGTATTGTGCGTAAGGGATTTGATTCGCTTGAAGCAAGCAATGAACAAGAAGATGATATGTTAGATAAAGCCTGGGGAGTTGAACCGCATAGTCGTTTAAGCTGTCAAGCTCATGTCACGAATGAAGATTTAGAGGTCGAAATCCCAAGATATAGCCTTAATCATGCTAAAGAAGATCATTAGTAAGTTATCATAATGATTATCCATTATGGGTTAATATAAAAATAATATTAAATCTGGTTATTTGATTGAAATTTGGTAATTGTAAATTAATAACCAGAAAAAGCTTCTCATCTTTAAACCCAAATATCTGTATTTATTTCTTGCCGTTAGTTAACTAACAGAGTATAATCGCCCTACTTTGTTTATTGCCTTTATGTAAACAAATGAGAAAAAGATATAATTGTTATGAAAAATAGCTAATTATATCAACAATACTCCCGATTTGGGGGTTACGAAAAAGAACGGATTACACTCTCCTGTCAATCGAAACAGGGTAAGAGGAGTAGTCTTTTGTTATAACTTTTAAATAATGGAGCTCTGGTCTCATGTCGAACCAAAGAATCCGTATCCGGTTAAAAGCGTTTGATCATCGTTTGATTGATCAATCAACTGCTGAAATTGTAGAAACTGCGAAGCGCACAGGTGCGCAAGTTCGTGGTCCTATTCCATTACCGACACGCAAAGAGCGTTTCACTGTATTGATTTCCCCACACGTTAATAAAGATGCGCGTGATCAGTACGAGATTCGCACTCATAAACGTCTAGTTGATATTGTTGAGCCAACTGAAAAAACAGTTGATGCTTTAATGCGTCTAGACCTTGCTGCCGGTGTTGATGTGCAGATCAGTTTAGGTTAGTCCTAAGCTGAATGATTGAGAGGTCGAAACAATGATTGGTTTAATCGGTCGTAAAGTAGGAATGACGCGTATCTTCACTGAAGATGGTGTTTCTATTCCTGTCACCGTAGTTGAAGTTCAAAGCAACCGCATTACTCAAGTTAAAACACTTGAGAATGATGGTTATCAAGCTATTCAGGTTACTACTGGCAGCAAAAAAGCAAGCCGTGTAAACAAACCTGAAGCAGGTCATTTCGCTAAGGCTGGCGTTGAAGCTGGTCGTGGTCTATGGGAATTCCGTTTTGAAGAAGGTGAATTTTCTGTAGGTCAAAGTATTAACGTTGATATCTTCGCTGACGTTAAGAAAGTTGATGTTACTGGGACATCTAAAGGTAAAGGTTTTGCTGGCGTTACTAAACGTTGGAATTTCCGTACTCAAGATGCTACTCATGGTAACTCTTTGGCACACCGTGGTCATGGTTCTATTGGTCAAAACCAAACTCCAGGTAAAGTGTTTAAAGGTCGTAAAATGGCAGGTCACCTAGGTAATGAACGTGTAACTGTTCAAAACTTAGATATTGTACGTGTTGATGCTGAACGTAATCTTTTATTAATTAAGGGTGCAGTTCCTGGCGCAATCAATAGTGACGTAATTGTTAAACCGGCAATCAAGGCTTAACGTCGAGGAGATAGAGATGGAATTAGTAGTAAAAGACGCGAAAGCGCTTTCTGTTTCCGAAACTACCTTCGGACGTGAGTTTAATGAAGCGTTAGTTCATCAAGTAGTTGTTGCTTATGCATCTGCTGCTCGTCAAGGTTCTCGCGCACAAAAAACTCGTGCAGAAATCGCTGGTTCAGGTAAAAAACCATGGCGTCAAAAAGGTACCGGTCGTGCTCGTTCAGGTTCAATTAAGAGCCCAATCTGGCGTAGTGGTGGTGTAACATTTGCAGCAAAACCACAAGATCATAGCCAAAAAGTTAACCGTAAAATGTATCGTGGTGCATTAAAGAGTATTTTCTCTGAATTAGTGCGTCAAGAACGTTTAGTTGTGGTTGAAACATTTACTGTTGAAGCACCTAAGACTAAATTATTAACTCAGAAATTAAACGATATGAATCTTAATGATGTTCTTATTATCGCTTCTGAAGTTGATGAAAATCTTTTCTTAGCAGCACGTAACTTGCATAAAGTTGATGTGCGTGATGTGGCAGGTATTGATCCAGTTAGTTTGATTGCATTTGACAAAGTGGTTATCACAGTTGATGCCGTTAAACAAGTAGAGGAGATGTTAGCATGATTCGTGAAGAGCGTCTGCTTAAAGTCCTGCGAGCACCACATGTTTCTGAGAAAGCATCTATTTCAATGGAAAAAACAAATACATTAGTATTGAAAGTTGCTAAAGATGCTACTAAGAGAGAGATTAAAGCCGCAGTTGAACAACTATTTGAAGTTAAAGTAGATGACGTTAATACACTTGTTGTTAAAGGTAAAGTTAAACGTCGTGGTCAACAAATTGGTCGCCGTAGCGACTGGAAAAAAGCTTACGTTACTTTAGCAGAAGGTCAAAATTTAGACCTTGCTGGCGTCGCTGAGTAATTCGGAGGAGTAAGAACAATGGCAGTTGTTAAGTGTAAACCTACATCTCCGGGTCGTCGCCACGTTGTTAAAGTGGTTAACCCAGAGTTGCATAAAGGTAAACCTTATGCACCGTTGCTTGATTCAAAAAGCAAAACTGGTGGTCGCAATAATAATGGTCGTATCACTACCCGTCACATTGGTGGTGGTCATAAACAACATTATCGTATTGTTGACTTTAAGCGTAATAAAGATGGTATTCCAGCAGTTGTTGAACGTTTGGAATATGATCCAAACCGTAGTGCAAATATTGCATTGGTTTTATATAAAGACGGTGAACGCCGTTATATTTTAGCGCCTAAAGGCTTAAAAGCAGGTGATCAGATCCAATCTGGTGTTGATGCAGCAATTAAAACAGGTAACTGTTTACCAATGCGCAATATCCCAGTCGGTTCTACTGTGCATAATATTGAAATGAAACCAGGTAAAGGCGGACAAATTGCTCGCTCTGCTGGTAGTTATGTTCAAATTGTTGCGCGTGATGGTGCTTATGTAACATTACGTCTACGTTCAGGTGAAATGCGTAAAGTATTATCTGATTGTCGTGCCACTATTGGTGAAGTTGGTAATTCAGAGCATATGCTTCGCGTATTAGGTAAAGCGGGTGCAACGCGTTGGCGTGGTGTTCGTCCTACTGTTCGTGGTACAGCAATGAACCCGGTAGACCATCCACATGGTGGTGGTGAAGGTCGTAACTTTGGTAAACATCCTGTGTCTCCATGGGGTCAAAAAGCCAAAGGATTGAAAACGCGTAGCAACAAACGTACTGATAAGTATATTGTTCGCCGTCGCAATAAGAAATAATTAATATAGAGGATTAGCTATGCCACGTTCTCTCAAGAAGGGTCCTTTTATTGACCTACACTTGCTGAAGAAGGTAGAGAAAGCGGTGGAAAGCGGGGACAAGAAACCAATTCGTACTTGGTCCCGTCGTTCAACGATCTTTCCTAACATGATCGGTTTGACCATCGCTGTCCATAATGGTCGTCAGCACGTTCCAGTTTATGTTTCCGACGAAATGGTTGGTCATAAATTGGGTGAATTCGCGCCGACTCGTACTTATCGCGGCCATGCGGCTGATAAGAAAGCTAAGAAGAAATAAGTAGGAGAAAGAGATGGAAACAATTGCAAAGTACCGCCACGCTCGTTCTTCTGCACAAAAGGTTCGCTTAGTTGCAGATCTTGTTCGCGGTAAGAATGTGTCTCAGGCACTAGATATTTTAACGTACACCAATAAAAAAGCGGCTGTACTTGTTAAAAAAGTATTAGAGTCTGCTATTGCTAATGCAGAGCATAACGATGGTGCTGATATTGATGATCTAAAAGTTACGAAGATTTTCGTAGATGAAGGCCCAACCATGAAGCGTATTATGCCTCGTGCGAAAGGTCGTGCAGATCGAATTTTGAAGCGTACGAGTCACATCACCGTGATCGTTTCAGATCGCTAGGCTGGAGAATAGCAATGGGTCAAAAAGTAAATCCAAATGGTATCCGATTAGGCATTGTCAAGCCTTGGACATCTACATGGTATTCGGGTACAAAGACATTCGCTGATAATTTAGAAAGTGATTTTAGAGTGCGTGAATTCTTAAATAAAGAATTATCTCAAGCGTCAATCTCTAAGATTGTTATCGACCGTTCAGCAGAAACTAACGTTCGTATTACTATTCACACTGCTCGTCCGGGTATTGTGATAGGTAAAAAAGGCGAGGACGTTGAAAAATTACGTAATGCCGTAGCTTCTATTGTCAATAAATATAAAGACAAAAGAGAAAAACGTGATGTAGCAGTACAAATTAATATTGCTGAAGTTCGTAAACCAGAACTTGATGCTAAATTAGTTGCTGATAGCATTACTTCTCAATTAGAACGCCGCGTTATGTTCCGTCGAGCTATGAAACGTGCGGTTCAAAATGCAATGAAGGCGGGTGCTAAAGGTATCAAAGTCGAAGTAAGTGGTCGTTTAGGCGGTGCTGAAATTGCTCGTAGCGAATGGTATCGTGAAGGTCGTGTACCTTTACATACATTACGGGCTGATATTGACTATGGTTTATCTGAAGCATTAACTACCTATGGTATTATTGGTGTTAAAGTGTGGATCTTCAAAGGTGAGATCCTTGGTGGTATGGCTGCCGTTGAACAAGCAGGAAAACAACCTGCTGCTCAACCGAAAAAGCAGCGAAAAGGCCGAAAACAATAAGGAGCGTCGCTGATGTTACAACCAAAGCGTACAAAATTCCGTAAAGTGCACAAGGGCCGCAATCGTGGTCTTGCTGTAAGTACTGACGTTAGTTTCGGTACATTCGGTCTTAAGGCTGTAGGTCGTGGTCGTTTGACTGCGCGCCAGATCGAAGCAGCACGTCGTGCAATGACTCGTGCAGTTAAGCGTCAAGGTAAAATCTGGATTCGAGTTTTCCCTGATAAACCAATTACCGAAAAACCACTTGCAGTGCGTATGGGTAAAGGTAAGGGTAACGTTGAATACTGGGTTGCTCAGATTCAACCAGGTAAAGTCCTTTATGAAATGGACGGTGTACCGGAAGAAGTTGCTCGTGAAGCATTTGCGTTGGCAGCTGCAAAACTGCCAATTAAAACCACCTTTGTGATTAAGACGGTGATGTAAATGAAAGCAAAAGAGCTACGCGAAAAAAGCGTTGAAGAGTTAAATACTGAACTTCTTAATTTATTACGTGAGCAATTTAACTTACGTATGCAATTAGCTGGAGGTCAGTTAACACAGACTCATATGTTAAAACAAGTGCGTCGTAATATTGCACGTGTTAAAACATTATTAACTGAAAAGGCGGGTGCGTAATATGACTACTGAAGTAAAAATTCGTACTCAGCAAGGTCGTGTTATTAGCGACAAAATGGATAAATCTATTACTGTAGCTATTGAACGTAAAGTGAAGCATCCGTTATATGGTAAGTTCATTAAACGTACGACTAAATTGCATGTACATGATGAAAACAACGAGTGTGGTATTGGTGATACTGTAGAGATTAAAGAGTGTCGTCCATTATCAAAAACCAAATCTTGGACTCTTGTTCGAATCGTTGAAAAAGCAGTTATTTAATCTTTTTTTGATTGAAAACTGTACATAATATAATAAACGGCTGAACGGCCGTTTATTTTATGCTATCCATTTTATTTGAGTGGTGTTATACTATGCATCCTCACGTAAGTGGGTTTTTGGTTGTCTATTCTTATCCATGGTAGTTGAGGTGGATGAAGGTAGATTAGACAATAATTAATTTATACGGAGCATTAAAATGATCCAAGAACAGACTAGGCTAGATGTTGCCGATAACTCTGGCGCACGTAGCGTAATGTGTATCAAGGTTCTCGGTGGATCGCACCGTCGTTATGCAGCAGTAGGCGATATCATCAAAGTTACCATTAAAGAAGCAATTCCGCGTGGTAAAGTTAAAAAAGGTGATGTACTTAAAGCTGTTGTTGTGCGCACTAGAAAAGGTGTTCGTCGCCCTGATGGATCTGTCATTCGTTTCGATCGTAACGCTTGTGTTATTTTAAATAATAACAGTGAGCAACCGATTGGTACGCGTATTTTTGGACCGGTCACTCGTGAACTTCGCTCTGAGAAGTTTATGAAGATCATTTCATTAGCACCAGAAGTACTGTAAGGAGCGGGTAATGGCAGCGAAAATCCGTCGAGAAGATGAAGTTATCGTGTTAACTGGCAAAGATAAAGGTAAACGCGGTAAAGTTAAGAGTGTTTTGTCCACAGGTAAAGTGATTGTTGAAGGTATCAATTTGGTGAAAAAACATCAAAAACCAGTACCAGCATTAAATCAAGAAGGTGGAATTGTTGAAAAAGAAGCAGCTATCAATGTTTCTAATGTAGCAATTTTTAATCCATCTACTGGCAAAGCAGATCGCGTAGGCTTTCGTATTGAAGACGGTAAAAAAGTCCGTTTTTATAAGTCTACTAATGAATTAATCAATTAAGTAATTTGGAGTGTACGATGGCGAAACTGCATGATTACTACAAAGCACAGGTAGTAAATAAACTGCAAGAACAGTTTGGCTACAAATCTGTCATGCAAGTCCCTCGGATCGAAAAGATCACCTTGAATATGGGTGTGGGTGAAGCAATTACTGATAAGAAATTATTAGATAATGCTGTTGCAGATTTAGCTGCAATCAGTGGTCAAAAACCACTAGTCACTAAAGCACGCAAATCAGTTGCTGGTTTTAAAATCCGTCAAGGGTATCCTATTGGTTGTAAAGTCACTTTACGTGGCGAACGTATGTGGGAATTTTTTGAGCGTCTAGTTTATATTGCCCTTCCTCGTACTCGAGATTTTCGCGGTTTAAGTGCAAAATCTTTTGATGGTCGTGGTAACTATAGCATGGGTGTTCGTGAGCAAATCGTTTTCCCTGAAATCGATTATGACAAAGTTGATCGTGTTCGTGGTTTAGATATTACTATCACCACTACTGCACAATCAGATGAAGAAGGCCGAGCTTTATTATCTGCCTTTAACTTCCCATTTCGTAAGTAAGGTAGGGCATAATGGCTAAACAATCAATGATTGAACGCGATAAGAAACGCGTAAAGCTAGCAGAGAAATATTTTGCAAAGCGTCAAGAATTAAAAGCGATTATCTCTGATCTTAATGCATCAGATGAAGATCGTTGGAATGCAGTGCTTAAATTGCAAACGCTTCCTCGTGATTCTAGTCCATCACGTCAACGTCGTCGTTGTCGTCAAACTGGTCGTCCTCATGGCGTCCTTCGTAAGTTTGGTTTAAGCCGTATTAAGGTTCGTGAGTCAGCCATGCGTGGTGAGATTCCTGGTCTTAAAAAGGCAAGTTGGTAATCAGGGGAGTGTTATAGATGAGCATGCAAGATCCTATAGCAGATATGTTGACCCGTATTCGTAATGGTCAATCTGCGAATAAAGTTGCAGTCACCATGCCTTCCTCTAAGCTAAAAGTGGCAATTGCCAATGTGCTAAAAGAAGAAGGTTATATTGGGGACTTTAAAGTTGTTGGTGACACTAAGCCAGAACTGGAAATTACTTTAAAATATTTCCAAGGTAAAGCTGTTGTGGAAAGTATCAAACGTGTTAGCCGTCCAGGTTTACGTATTTATAAACGTAAAGATGAATTGCCGAAAGTTATGGCAGGATTAGGTATCGCAGTTGTTTCTACTTCTAAAGGTGTTATGACTGATCGTGCAGCACGCCAAGCAGGTCTTGGTGGTGAAATTATCTGCTACGTAGCGTAAGGGAGAAAAGAATGTCTCGTGTTGCAAAAGCACCTGTCGTTGTTCCTGCTGGCGTAGAGGTAAAACTCAATGGTCAGGTAATTACGATTAAAGGTAAAAATGGCGAATTATCTCGCACAATAAATAATGCTGTTGTGATTAATCAAGAAGAAGGACAAATTAAATTTGCTCCTCGTGATGGTTTTGCAGATGCTTGGGCTCAAGCTGGAACTGCGCGTGCTTTGATTAATTCAATGGTTATTGGTGTTACTGAAGGTTTTACTAAAAAACTTCAGCTAGTTGGTGTCGGTTATCGTGCACAAGTGAAAGGTAATACAATTAGTTTATCTCTTGGATATTCACATCCAATTGAACATCAATTACCTGCAGGTGTAACAGCTGAATGTCCATCTCAAACTGAAATCGTATTAAAAAGTACTGATAAACAGTTAATTGGGCAAGTAGCTGCTGATATCCGTGCTTATCGTCGTCCTGAACCTTATAAAGGTAAAGGTGTTCGTTACGCAGATGAAGTTGTGCGTACTAAAGAAGCTAAGAAAAAGTAAGGTAACACTATGGATAAGAAATCAGCTCGTATCCGTCGTGCAACTAAAGCGCGTCGCAAGATGCATGAACTACTTGCAACTCGCTTGGTAGTTCACCGCACTCCGCGTCATATTTATGCGCAGATTATCGCACCAAACGGATCAGAAGTACTGGCAGCCGCTTCTACATTAGAGAAAGCTATCAGTGAAAGTTTAAAATACACAGGAAACAAAGACGCTGCAGCAGCAGTTGGTAAAGCAATTGCTGAACGTGCGTTAGCAAAAGATATCAAAGAAGTTTCATTTGATCGTTCAGGTTTCCAATATCATGGTCGAGTTCAGGCGCTAGCAGATGCTGCTCGCGAAGCTGGCCTACAGTTCTAAGGTAGGAGTTAAAGATGTCAAACATCGAAAAACAAGCTGGTGAACTGCAGGAAAAACTAATCGCAGTTAACCGAGTTTCTAAAACCGTAAAAGGTGGTCGTATTTTTAGTTTTTCTGCACTAACAGTTGTTGGTGACGGTAATGGCCGCGTAGGTTTTGGATATGGTAAAGCACGTGAAGTGCCAGCAGCAATCCAAAAAGCAATGGAAAAAGCACGTCGCAATATGATTAATGTTGCTTTAAATAACGATACTTTACAGCATCCTGTTAAAGGTGCTCACACAGGCTCTCGTGTTTATATGCAACCAGCATCAGAAGGTACAGGTATTATCGCCGGTGGTGCGATGCGTGCAGTTTTAGAAGTTGCTGGAGTTCGTAACGTTCTAGCTAAAGCATATGGTTCTACTAACCCAATTAATGTGGTTCGTGCAACTATTGATGGCTTAGAAAGTATGAAATCACCAGAAATGGTTGCTGCTAAACGTGGTAAAACCGTCGAAGAAATTTTGGGGTAATTAACCATGGCAAAAACAATTAAAATTACACAAACTCGTAGTTCTATAGGTCGTCTGCCTAAGCATAAAGCGACATTAGTAGGTCTAGGATTACGTCGTATTGGTCATACTGTTGAGCGTGAGGATACTCCTGCAATTCGTGGTATGGTAAACCAAGTTTATTACATGGTTAAAGTAGAGGAGTAATAGTAATGCGTTTAAATACTTTATCTCCTGCTGAAGGTTCAAAGCATGCACCAAAACGTCTGGGTCGAGGAATCGGTTCAGGATTAGGTAAAACTGGTACTCGTGGTATTAAAGGTCAAAAATCTCGTTCAGGTGGTGGCGTTCGTCGCGGCTTTGAAGGTGGTCAAATGCCTTTATATCGTCGTTTACCAAAATTTGGTTTTACCTCACGTAAAGCTAAAGTTACAGCTCAAGTTCGCCTTTCAGATTTAATGAAAGTCGAAGGCGATATTGTTGACCTAAATAGCTTAAAAGTTGCAAATGTGATTAATTCACATATCGAATATGCAAAAATCATGTTATCTGGAGAAGTAACCAAACCAGTAACTATTCGCGGTATTCGAGTAACTAAAGGTGCTAAAGCTGCAATTGAAGCTGCTGGCGGAAAAATTGAGGAATAATTAGAAAGATGGCAAAGCAACCAGGATTAGATTTTCAAAGTACACGAGGCGGTAGTGGTGAGCTTAAAAGACGCTTGATGTTTGTGCTTTTAGCGCTTATTGTTTTTCGTCTTGGTTCTTATATTCCGGTTCCTGGTATTGATACTAAGGCGTTATCGGACCTACTAACACAAGCATCGTCAAATGGTATTGTTGGTATGTTCAATATGTTCTCTGGTGGTGCTTTAAGCCGTGCTTCAATTTTTGCATTAGGGATAATGCCTTATATTTCCGCATCAATTATCGTGCAGTTATTAACGGCAATTAGCCCTAAGTTAGCAGAATTGAAGAAAGAAGGTGAATCAGGTCGTAAAAAAATTAGTCAGTACACTCGTTATGGCACACTTGCTTTAGCAATAGTACAGGCTGTTGGTATTTCAACTGGTTTACCAAATATTCCTGGTTATGAACATGTTGTAATTAATCCAGGATTTTCTTTCTATTTTATTGCATCGGTTAGCTTAGTTACTGGCACTATGTTTCTTATGTGGTTGGGCGAACAAATCACCGAACGAGGTGTAGGTAATGGTATTTCTATCATTATCTTTGCTGGTATTGTGGCAAGTCTTCCTCATGCTATTTATGAAACAATTGAACAAGCTCGCTCTGGTTCATTGCATCCGATTTTATTATTGGTTGTTGCTGCATTAGTGGTTGGTGTAACTTATTTTGTTGTATTTGTTGAACGTGGTCAGCGTCGAATTGTTGTTAACTATGCGCAACGACAACAAGGTCGTCGTGTTTACGCAGCACAAAGCACACACTTACCATTAAAGATTAATATGGCAGGAGTTATTCCAGCGATATTTGCCTCGACAATTGCTATGTTACCATCAATGATGGCTTCTTGGTTCCAAGGAGATGGTGAAGGATGGAGATATTTTATTGTACTTATCGGTCAATACTTCAATCATGATCAACCGTTATACATAATCTTTTTTGCGGTGGCGATTATCTTCTTTTGTTTCTTCTATACAGCATTGGTTTTTAACCCAAGAGAAACAGCAGATCAGCTAAAAAAATCTGGTGCATTTATTCCAGGTATCCGTCCAGGTGAACAAACATCTAAGTATATTGACAAGGTAATGACTCGTTTAACGCTAATTGGCGCAATCTACATTACTTTTGTATGTTTGGTTCCAATGTTTATGACAAGCGCAATGAAGGTTCCAGTTCAATTTGGTGGGACATCGTTATTAATTGTTGTTGTTGTAATCATGGATTTTATGGCACAAGTACAGACTTTAATGATGCCAAATCGTTATGAGTCAGTGTTAAAGAAAGCGAATCTTAAAGGCTATGGCCGATAAGTTAGCCAGAAGTTACGGAGAAAAAAATGAAAGTTCGTGCTTCAGTCAAGAAATTATGCAGAAATTGTAAAATCATTAAACGCAATGGAATTGTTCGTGTTATTTGCGTTGAAGGTAAACACAAACAACGTCAAGGTTAATTTATTTAGCCGTCAAGTTGAGCTTTTGCATATTTTTCTTGCCAAAGTATAGTAAAGCTGGCTAGAATAGCCAGCCTAGATTTATTTGTAAATTCACTGTTTGAGTATCCTGAAAACGGGCTTTTCAGTATGGTGAATTTGCTAAACATTAACAATAAAGGAGTGCATAGTGGCCCGTATAGCAGGCATTAACATTCCTGATCAACAACATGCTGTAATTGCTTTACAAGCAATTTATGGTATTGGAAATACTCGTGCTAAGACAATTTGTGCTGAAGCTGGTATTCCTGAACATGTTAAGATCAGAGAACTATCTGAAGATCAGATTGAAAAGTTACGTGAACAAGTTGCTAAATTCACCGTTGAAGGTGATTTACGTCGTGAAGTAACTATGAGTATCAAGCGTTTATTAGACCTTGGTTGTTATCGTGGCATGCGTCACCGTCGTGGACTTCCTGTTCGCGGTCAACGCACAAAGACTAACGCTCGTACCCGCAAGGGACCGCGTAAGCCAATCAAGAAATAATTGAGGTATAATTAAATGGCAAAGACACCTGTTCGTACACGTAAACGTGTAAAAAAGCAAGTTTCTGATGGTATAGCTCATATTCATGCATCATTCAACAATACAATCGTAACTATTACCGATCGTCAAGGTAATGCGTTAGGTTGGGCAACCGCTGGTGGTTCTGGTTTCCGTGGCTCTCGTAAATCAACACCTTTTGCAGCTCAAGTGGCCGCAGAACGTTGTGCTGAAGCCGTCAAAGATTACGGAATTAAGAATCTGGAAGTTATGGTTAAAGGACCTGGTCCTGGTCGTGAGTCAACAATTCGCGCGTTAAATGCAGCGGGTTATCGCATCACTAACATTACTGATGTTACTCCGATTCCTCATAACGGTTGTCGTCCACCAAAGAAACGTCGTGTTTAATTTTTTAAACATTGAATGTTTAGGATTATTGGAGAAATAAAATGGCAAGATATTTGGGACCAAAACTCAAATTAAGTCGCCGTGAAGGTACAGATTTATTCCTTAAATCTGGCGTCCGAGCGATTGATAGTAAATGTAAATTAGAACAAGCTCCTGGACAACATGGTGCGCGTAAACCGCGTTTATCAGATTATGGTGTTCAGTTACGTGAAAAACAAAAAGTTAGACGTATTTATGGAATTTTAGAACGTCAATTCCGTAATTACTACAAAAGCGCAGCTCGAATTAAAGGCAATACTGGTGAAAACCTACTTGGTCTTTTAGAACGTCGCTTAGATAACGTTGTTTATCGCATGGGATTTGGCGCAACTCGTGCTGAAGCTCGTCAATTAGTTAGTCATAAAGCTGTTCTTGTTAATGGTCGTGTTGTGAATATTGCATCTTATCAAGTTTCACCTGAAGATGTGATTAGTGTTCGCGAAAAGTCAAAAAAACAAGCACGTATTAAAGCCGCTTTAGAGCTAGCTGAACAACGTGAAAAACCAACATGGTTAGAAGTTGATGCTAGCAAAATGGAAGGTGTATTTAAACGCTTACCAGAACGTTCAGATTTATCTGCTGATATCAACGAACATTTGATCGTCGAACTTTACTCTAAGTAAAGTTTAGCACTTAAGAGAGGACATAATGCAGGGTTCTGTAACAGAGTTTTTAAAACCTCACCTAGTTGATGTTGTTCAATACAGCCAAACACATGCTAAAGTGACTTTAGAGCCACTAGAACGTGGTTTTGGCCATACTTTAGGTAATGCACTACGCCGCATTTTATTATCATCTATGCCGGGATATGCAGTAACCGAAGTTGAAATTGACGGTGTTCTGCATGAGTACAGTACTAAAGAAGGCGTTCAAGAAGATGTACTTGATATTCTGCTTAATTTAAAAAAATTAGCAGTACGTGTACATACGAAAGATGATGTTATGCTGACTTTAAACAAATCGGGCATAGGTGCGGTAACAGCATCTGATATCACTCACGATGGTGATGTTGAAATTGTTAATCCTGATTTAGTGATTTGTCATCTTACTGATGCCAATGCTTCAATTAGTATGCGTATTCGTGTACAACGAGGACGTGGTTATGTCCCTGCTTCTGCTCGCGTTAAGTCAGAAGATGAAGAACGACCAATCGGTCGTCTGTTAGTTGACGCATGTTATAGCCCTGTAGAGCGCATTGCATATTCTGTTGATGCTGCTCGTGTGGAGCAACGTACGGATTTAGATAAACTTGTTATCGATATGGAGACTAATGGTACTATCGATCCAGAAGAATCTATTCGTCGTGCATCAACTATTTTGGCTGAACAACTTGAAGCTTTTGTTGATTTACGCGATGTACGTCAACCAGAAGTTAAAGAAGATAAACCGGAATTTGATCCAATCCTTTTACGTCCAGTAGATGATTTGGAATTAACTGTTCGGTCTGCTAATTGCTTAAAGGCAGAAGCAGTTCATTATATTGGTGATTTAGTACAACGTACCGAAGTTGAGTTACTTAAAACCCCTAATCTTGGTAAGAAATCACTTACTGAAATTAAGGACGTGCTCGCATCTCGTGGTTTATCTTTAGGCATGCGTCTTGAGAATTGGCCACCAGCAAGTATTGTTGAAGACTAAGATAAAATTTATATAAGAAGGATAAAGTTATGCGCCATCGTAAAAGTGGTCGTCAACTGAACCGAAATAGCAGCCATCGTCAAGCAATGTTTCGTAACATGACAAGTTCACTTGTTGAACATGAAATCATCAAAACTACATTGCCTAAAGCAAAAGAGTTGCGTCGTGTTGTTGAACCGTTAATTACGCTAGCCAAAAGCGATAGCGTAGCTAATCGCCGTCTGGCTTTTGCTCGTATCCGTGATAAAGATACAGTTAAAAAATTATTTTCAGATTTAGGTCCACGTTTTGCTACCCGTCCTGGCGGTTATGTACGTATTTTAAAATGTGGTTTCCGTGATGGAGATAATGCTCCAATGGCTTATATTGAATTAGTTGATCGTCCTGCAGCGGAAGAAGTAGCATCAGCTGAATAATAATAAATCATTGTGTATTAAAACCGGCTATATGCCGGTTTTTTATTTATTATTATATTTGAAAACTCAAATTGCTAACTTTCTTTGAGTTTAGTTAAATTTAAAAGATATCAAGATAAGATTAACAAATAGATGAATTGTTAAACGACAGTTATTTATCCCATAAATACAATTAATAGTGAGGTGGTGGTGTTTCTTCAGATAAATTAGCAATGTTTGAAGGTTGTGTTGCCTGTAGTTTTTGAGACAATAACGTTAATTGTTCTTTTAATTTGCTAACATCAGCTTGAAGGTTAGTTACCATTTGATTAAGTTCTTCGATGGTGATTTCTTGAAAAGCTACTTTGGTTTCAAGTAATTCTAATTGCTGGTTCATAAAATAAATTCATATATAGATTAGTTGATTAAATTACATTGTAAGTAAAAATAGTTACGAAATCCATCCATGCTCTGCAAAAGAGAAATATTCACCTTTACCTATAACAATATGATCTATGACTCGAATATCAACCAATTCACAAACTTCTTCTATTTTTTGTGTAAGATGGCGATCTGCCTGACTAGGTTCTGCCACACCTGAAGGATGATTATGTGCTAGAATCAATGCGGCTGCGTTATGTTGTAATGCTCGTCTAACAACTTCTCTTGGGTGGACTTCAACACAATTATAGGTACCGATAAACATATCTTCTGATGCTATGACGCGATTTTGATTATCTAAAAAAATAACCATAAAAACTTCACGATCTTTATTAGCCAATCGACTAGCTAAATAGTGATGTGTCAAAGATGACGATGTCAAAAAATTATCGGTAGTCATTTTAACTTTTAAATATCTATGAGAAAGTTCAACAACTGCTTTCAATTGTGTATATTTAGCCGTTCCCAATCCTTTCTTCTTGCAAAAATCATTATGGCTTGCATTAATTAAATTATAAAAAGAACCAAACTCATTTAATAGCTTTTGTGACAGTTCCAAAACAGGCAAATCTCGAGTGCCAGTGCGTAAAAAGAGAGCAAGTAATTCAGTATCACTGAGTGCTTCAACGCCAAATTTTAAAAGCTTCTCACGTGGCATTAATGCTATTGGTTGTGAAGGCATAGTTGCAGATCCCAATAATCGTAAAACAGAGATTATTAAAGGAAAAATTAGCAAAGCAAAATGATAATTTAAAATATTGGGAGTTGTTTCACAACTTATTAAGCAAAAACACAAAACAGAAGTAAATAAAAAGCGCTATAGAGCGCTTTCTAAAATTTAATTTGAATTAATTAAATTTTAGTGACAACCACAACCACCATGGCCACCGCCACAGCAACCTGTGTTTTCATCATCTTCGTCTTCATGAGAATGGCCACCACAGCCACAACCGCCATGTCCGTGATCATGACCATGCTCACCATGAATATGCCCGTGAGCAATTTCATCTTCAGTAGCCTCACGAATAGCCAATACTTCAACGTGAAATTGTAAATCTTGTCCAGCTAACATATGGTTTCCATCAATAGTGATGGTATCGCCATCGATAGCGGTGATTTCAACGGGTAAAGAACCATGCTCGGTATCAGCAAAAAATCGCATACCAACTTCAAGTTCATCTACACCAACAAAAACGTCACGAGGAACATTTTGTACAAGAGCATCATTAAAATCCCCGTAAGCATTAATTAGCTCAACGTCAAATTTGTCGCCAATTTGGTGACCATCTAATGCGTTCTCAAGATCTTGTAGCAAGTTACCTGCGCCATGTAAATATTCTAATGGCGCTGTCGTAGTTGCTTCATCAACTAAAACACCGTCTTTAGTGCGAACTTGGTATGCTAAACTAACCACTGTATTTTTTGCTATTTTCATTTTTTCTCCAACAAACTTTTATTGAGCAAATTACATTAGATTTTAACGGAAAAAAGAGTATAAGTATTCTAAATTTTATATTTTTGTTCAAAATTTACCAAAAAAATAAAATAAAAAAGGCGCAAATATTTAAGGTTTAGCGCCTTTTTAACTTACATTGAGAACAGTTTATTTAAGTTCTAATTCATTCATCGCAGCGATGCTAAATCCACCGTCAACATGAATGACTTCACCTGTAATACCTGATGCTAAATCTGAACATAAAAATGCCGCTGAATTACCCACATCTTCGGTTGTCACAGTGCGACGGATTGGTGTTACTGATTCACAGTGAGATAACATTTTTTTGAAATCTTTAATACCCGATGCCGCCAGCGTACGAATAGGACCTGCTGAAATTGCATTAACACGGACACCTTCAGGACCCATAGCATTTGCCATATAACGCACATTTGCTTCTAGTGAGGCTTTAGCAAGTCCCATTACATTATAGTTAGGGATTGCGCGCTCAGCACCAAGATAAGAAAGTGTCACTAATGCTGAATTTGGATTTAGCATTGAACGACATGCCTTAGCCATAGCAACGAAGCTATAAGAGCTAATATCGTGAGCAATAGCAAAACCTTCACGGGTAACGGCATTAACATAATCGCCATCTAACTGATCACCTGGTGCGAAAGCAATAGCATGAACAAAACCATCAAATTTATCCCAAGTTTTTGCAAGTTCAGAAAATAGTTCAGAGATGCTTTCATCATGAGCAACATCGCAAGGTAAAACGATTTTAGAACCAAAATCAGCGGCAAACTCTTCAACGCGTGTTTTTAATTTATCATTTTGGTAAGTAAAAGCGAGTTCAGCGCCTTCACGATGCATTGCTTGTGCAATACCGTAAGCAATTGAACGATTACTTGCAACACCAGTAACGAGTATACGTTTACCTGTTAAAAATCCCATAAATTATTCCTCTAATTTTCACTATATAGTCTAGGATGGTGACGATTATATGTTGATCAAGCCAACTTCGCCACTATAAATTTATTTTCGTTGATAGGTTTTTATTTTATTGTCTAAAATAAATGATTGTTTACCATATTAATATCCTACTATAATAGTCAACTATTGTTTTTTTATAGGAGGTATCAATTTGAATAATTTAGTTTGTTACAAAACATTGCCTATTTGGAATGCTGATACATTACCTGCGTTGTTGCGTCAAAAGCATAATACCCAAATTGGTACATGGGCGAAGTTAGAAATTTTAAAAGGAAGTATTGGTTTTGAAATGTTAACCGAACAAGGCGAAGTGATTACTAAGCATTATTTTGATACTCAGCAGCAACCGCCATTTATATTGCCACAGCAATGGCACCGTATAGCCGAAATATCAGATGACTTACAGTGCCAGTTAGCATTTTACTGTTTGCCTGAGGATTATACTCAAAAAAATACCAAATGACCAAAACCTACTCCGAGGTAATTAGCGCAACAAAGATTATCCAAATAGGAAAGGCATTGGATTTAGGTTGTGGTTCAGGTCGTAATTCACTCTACTTGCAGTTACAAGGCTTTGATGTTACCGCTGTTGATAAATCAGAGCTCAGTATTGGAAACTTACAAAAAATCATTAATGATGATAACCTTAAGCACATTAATGCAATGGTTTACGATATCAATCAAGCAAATTTACAGGGCGAATATGATTTTATTCTTTCGACCGTTGTCATGATGTTTTTACAACCCGAAAGAATTCCAGCTATTATTAATAATATGCAAAAAATGACCAAATCAGGGGGATATAATTTAATTGTCAGCGCCATGTCTACGCCTGATTATCCTTGCTCTGTTGGGTTTTCATTTACTTTTAAAGAAAACGAGTTGCACCAATATTACCAAGATTGGGAAATACTAAAATATAACGAAGATGTTGGACAATTACATAAAACAGATATACATGGAAACCGAATTAAATTAAGGTTTGCCACCTTATTGGCTAAAAAGCGATAACAATTACAGGATATATCATCCTGCAATTTAATATATTTGGATTAAAGTGTATTTAGTTTTTCGCCAACTGTAAACCAAGCCTTGCGAGAGTTTAACAAATCTTGGGAAGACATCGGTTTTTTTCCTGCAGGTTGTAAAAGTGTCATATTCAATGCGCCGTTGCTGGTTGCAATACAAATGCCATTTTTATTGGCTTGCAAAATTGTGCCAGCCGGCTGTTTTGAATCCATTTTTACCACATGGGCTTGCCATACTTTTACAGGCTCACCATTAACCTCAAAATAACTCACTGGCCATGGGTTAAAAGCCCGAACGCAACGCTCAAGTTGCACGGCAGGCAAATTCCAATCAAGTTTAGCTTCCTGTTTTGACAGCTTTTCGGCATAGGTTGCTTGCGTCTCATTTTGTTTTTCAGGTTGGATTTTTCCTTCAGTGATTAACTCTAATGTATCAAGCAAGCCTTGCGGACCGAGTTTTGCGAGTTTCTCATACAGTGATGCGCTAGTATCGGATTGCTCAATAGGACAGGTAAGCTTATAAAGCATATCACCCGTATCAAGGCCTGCATCCATCTGCATAATGGTAATTCCTGTTTTTTCATCGCCTGCCCAGCAAGCACGCTGAATAGGGGCTGCGCCACGCCAGCGTGGTAGTAATGAACCATGCACATTTAAACAACCTAATCTAGGTATATCAAGTACAGTTTGTGGCAAAATAAGTCCATAAGCAACAACAACCATAATGTCAGCATTTAATTCAGCAATGATTTTTTGATTTTTTTCGGATTTAAGCGTTGCTGGTTGATAAACAGGAATATTATTCTCAACAGCTAATTGTTTAACAGGGCTTGCTGTTAATTTATTACCACGACCTGCTGGGCGATCTGGTTGCGTAAAAACAGCAATTACATTATGGCGTGAGTTAATCAGAGCTTTTAAATGAGTTGCAGCAAAATCGGGTGTACCAGCAAAAATAATATTTAAAGGTTTAGTTGCATGTGGCATAAGCGTTATGTCCATAATCAAAAATTTATCTGAATTATACCCGAAATTTTAGTGAGAATCTTTAATCAAAAACACTCATAGATATGATAAACATCTTAGTTGGTATTAAATCTGATAATATTTATGTACATTAGGTTATGTTATGTAATTATCCCTCTAATATAATACGATTAAACGGTATAAATGATTTCAGAAAAAACGCTTTATGGCTTTCTAGCGAATTATTTTAATCGATGAGATCCTTATCTTGCATCATGTCAGGCATAGTTATATTATGACTACAATGCTATATTATTTAAGGAATAAATTATGTTAAAATCAATTGATCCAACAACAACCCAATCTTGGAAATCCCTTCAAGCTAGTTACGAAAAACACCACAATAAAACCATTGCACAAATTTTGAAAGAAGAACCGAAACGCGTTGAAAAACTTACTATTCCTTTTGAAGATGAGTTTTTAGTTGATTTGTCTAAAAATAGAGTAACGCAAGAAACGCTAGAATTGCTTTATAAGCTAGCAGATGAATGCGATCTAATTGGTGCAACTAAAGCCATGTGTAGCGGTGAAAAGATTAATCGTACAGAAAATCGAGCTGTATTACATGTTGCATTACGTAATGTATCAAATACACCAATTTATGTTGATGGTAAGAATGTGATGGATGATGTTAATACTGTCTTAGCTAAGATGGAATCATTCAGTAAAAAAATCATTAATGGTGAATGGAAAGGATACACTGGTAAAGCCATTACTGATGTGGTCAATATTGGTATTGGTGGTTCAGATCTAGGGCCAGTAATGATTACCGAAGCATTACGACCTTACAAAAATCACTTAAACATGCATTTCGTATCAAATGTAGATGGCACACATATTGTTGAAGCGTTAAGAGGCTTAAATCCTGAAACTACTTTATTTTTGGTTGCATCCAAAACTTTTACCACTCAAGAAACTATGACAAATGCACAAACAGCACGAGCATGGTTACTTGATGCTGCTAAAGATGATAAAGCAGTTGCTTTGCACTTTGTTGCTCTTTCAACTAATGCTAAAGAAGTTGAAAAATTTGGTATTGATACAGCTAATATGTTTGAATTTTGGGATTGGGTTGGTGGACGTTATTCATCTTGGTCGGCAATTGGCTTATCGATTGTTTTATCAATTGGTTTTGATAACTTCAAACAATTTTTAGCTGGTGGCCATGCGATGGATAAGCACTTCCAGAGCGCACCAATTGATAAAAATATCCCAACGTTACTGGCATTAATTGGTATTTGGTACAACAATTTTTGTGGTGCCGAAACTGAAGCTATTTTACCATATGATCAGTACATGCACCGTTTTGCGGCTTATTTCCAACAAGGAAATATGGAGTCAAATGGTAAAAGTGTCGATCGCAACGGTAATAAAACACCTTACACAACAGGTCCAATTATTTGGGGTGAGCCAGGAACCAATGGTCAACATGCATTTTATCAATTAATTCACCAAGGTACTAAACTCATTCCTTGTGATTTTATTGCGCCAGCAATAAGCCATAATCCAGTTGGAGATCATCACCCAAAATTATTATCTAACTTTTTTGCTCAAACTGAAGCTTTAGCTTTTGGTAAAACAAAAGAACAGGTCGAGCAAGAGTTCATAGCTGCAGGAAAAAATCTTGATGAAGTGAAGTCTGTTGTACCATTTAAAGTATTTGAAGGTAATAAACCAACTAATTCAATATTAGTGAAAAAAATTACACCTTATGCTCTTGGTGCCTTAGTTGCGATGTATGAGCATAAAATCTTTACTCAAGGCGTTATTCTTAATATATTTAGTTTTGATCAATGGGGTGTTGAACTTGGTAAACAACTTGCTGGACGTATTTTACCTGAATTAGCAGATGATAAACCAGTTAGCTCTCACGATGATTCAACAAATAGCTTAATCAACCAATACAAAAAATGGCGTTAAGTATTATTAAAAAAGATAAGTTATAACATAAAAAAAACCTTCAGCTAAAACTGAAGGTTTTTTATAATAGTGAAAAAATTATTTTTTCACACGCATTATTGGTGTTTTACCTGCTTCGACAGAGCCCGATAATTTATTTAATTCTATTATGGTTTCCATATTAGAAATAACTACCGGAGTTAATACCGATTTGGCTTTGCTTTCAAGTAGAGGTAAATCAATTTCAATAATGGTATCACCCACTTTAACCTGCTGACCTTCTTCTGCAACTCGCTTGAAACCTTCACCTTTTAGTTCTACTGTATCAATACCGAAGTGAACAAAAAGCTCAATACCTTCATCTGATTCTATAGCAAAAGCGTGGTTAGTTTCGAAGATTTTGCCTATTTTCCCACTTAATGGAGCGACAATTTTATTACCAGAAGGTTTAATTGCTACTCCATCACCAACGATTTTTTCAGCAAAAACCACATCTGGCACATCTTCGATTTTAACGATTTCGCCACTTAAGGGAGCAATAATCTCGATGCTGTTTTTATTATCATCGGATACGAATTGCTTAATTTTATCGAATAGACCCATTATTGCCTCCTAACAAATTTGCTTTTCAGCAGTGTAATTTTCAATTAAATCAATTATTTCTTTAGAAGTTGCTTTTTCTAATACAGTATCAGCAAATTTCTTCGCTTCTTCATAGTTAGTGTTGCGAATTAATTTTTTGATTTTAGGAATTGATACTGCACTCATACTAAATTCATCAAGTCCCATACCGAGCAATAAGATTGTGGCTCTTTCATCACCGGCAAGCTCTCCACACATACCTGTCCATTTACCTTCTTTATGAGAAGCATCGATGACATTTTTAATCAGAGTTAACACTGAAGGCGAAAACGGATTATAAAGATGAGAAATTAATTCATTACCACGGTCAACGGCAAGCGTATATTGTGTTAAGTCATTGGTACCGATACTAAAAAAGTCTACTTCCTTGGCTAAGTGATGTGCAATCACAGCTGCAGCTGGAGTTTCAATCATTACGCCGATTTCAATATTTTTATCAAATGCTTTACCTTCAGCATTCAATTGTTCTTTAAGAATATTGATTTCGGACTTTAATGTACGAATTTCTTCAACAGAAATAATCATTGGGAACATAATGCGCAATTTACCAAATGCAGATGCACGCAAAATTGCACGTAATTGTGCATGAAGTACTTCTTTACGATCTAAACAGATTCGAATTGCTCGCCAACCTAAGAATGGATTTTCTTCTTTTGGTAAATGCATATAAGGTACATCCTTATCGCCACCAATATCCATGGTACGGACAATTACCGATAAACCATTGGTTGATTCAGCTACTTCTTTATATGCTTTAAATTGTTCTTCTTCGTCAGGATAAGCTTCACGATCCATAAATAAGAATTCAGTACGGTATAGACCAACACCCTCATAACCGTTACGTTCAGCACCTGCAATATCACGCACTGTACCAATGTTACCGCAAATTTCTACTTGATGGCCATCAAGGGTTACAGCAGGTAGATCTTTCAATTTAGCTAGCTCTTCTTTATCACTAATATATTTAGCTTGAACTTGTTTTAATTTTTCTTGAGTTGTGTGATCTGGATTGATATAAATAGCATTATTTATTGCATCTAAAATAACAAAATCACCTTGTTTGATTGCTTGAGTTGCATTAGATGTTCCAACGATAGCTGGGATTTCTAAAGAACGAGCCATAATTGAAGTATGCGAAGTACGGCCACCAGCATCAGTAATAAAACCTAGCACCATATCCAAGTTTAGCTGAGCTGTTTCAGAAGGTGTTAAATCGGTTGCAACTAAAATACATGGTTGGCTAATAGCACTCAAGTCAACAATTTCAATACCTAAAATATTTTTGAGTAAACGTTTACCAATATCACGAATATCAGCGGCACGTTCTTTTAGGTATTCATCATCTAGATTCTCTAATTCTTTAGCTTGAGTTTCAAATACAGATTGGACAGCGGCATCAGCGGTTGAATGTTTACTTTGAATGCGAGAAATAACTTCTTGTTCAAGATCCTCATCTTCAAGAAGCATAATATGCCCTTCAAAAATGACCGCTTTATCTTCGCCTAATGTGGATTTTGCTCGTTCCATAATCGTATGTAGCTGTTTACTTGATTTTTGGCGAGCTTCCTTGAAGCGCTCAATTTCAGCCTCAATCTTGTTATCAAGAATTTGCCTATTACTAATAACAATAGGCTCTTCTTTTAATAATAGCGCTTTAGCAAAAGCGATACCGGGGGAAACAAGTGTACCTGATACCATAACATTTAATCCTTATTCTATTTTAAAACCGTTCATAGCTAATCGGGAGTTATTATTCCAACTCAGGAATTAATTTTACTAAATGAGCAACAGCTTCTTTTTCGTCTTCACCTTCGGCAGAAATGGTAATAGTTGTGCCTTGTGATAAACCTAATGTTTGTAACTTAAACAGACTTTTAGCACTCGCACTTTTACCATTAGATGTGACAGTAATTTCTGCATTAAAGTTCTTTGCTTCTTTAACAAATTGTGCAGCAGGGCGGGTATGAAGACCGTTAGATGCAGTAATAGTTACATCTTGTTTATACATATTATTTTACTCCCAAAATATTTTGTTTCACCGACCAATATAAATAAAAAACGCCTGAAAGGCTAGTAAGATTTAATTGATCTTTTATATTAAGTCAGCCGTATTAGCTATCACATTAAGATAGCCGTAATTTATCAGTATCGGTAGATACGAGTGACTTTATCACTACATTTTTTAAATTCTACCTGTCCATGGATTCCATGTTTAATATTCTCAAAAACGATTTCTTCACTACCATCAAGTTGTGATGCACGGATCTCATCTCTACAGAAAGCTTCAAATCGTTGTAATTCCTGTTCACTATTACCCAATTTATAAGATGAAGGTAAATCTTGGCTGGTTACATAGGTATGTATTTTATCTTGCACATCAAGGACAATTACGCCTTTATTAGATAAAAACGAACTACAGGAGGTTAATGATAATATTAATCCTGCAAAAAATAATAGTTGCAGAGAAAATTTCATGATAAATCCTATAATGTTCAAAATAATTCCTTTATAAAGCACAGCAACCTGTTTATGATTTATAATTAGATGCAAATTATATACTAATAATCGAAGAAAGTGCAGAGTGCATTTTTCTTGATGTAATAATATTAGGGGAAGTTTATGTCAGATACTATTAATTACGACGAATTTAATCGCCAATTAATCCAAAATAAAATAGGCATTACTGCTGCTGAGTTACATGGTTTTCTTTCAGGCATATTAGCTGGAGGTAACTATGACGAAAGCTGGCGTCCATTAGTTGAGGATATGTTAAATAATGGTCAAAAAATGCCAACATCATTAGATGAAAAAATTAGCCAACTTTATGCGCTTATCAAACAGCAATTTTTTGAAGAAGATTTCAGCTTTCAGTTATTACTTAGCGACAAAGATTTATATACACAACTGGATGATCTAGTTGGTTGGGTAAATCATTTCTTACTTGGTATTGGGCTTGTGCAACCTAAAATTAACCACATCAAAGGTGATGTTGGTGAAGCTATTTATGACCTACGTCAAATTGTTAAACTAGGCTATGATGAAAATGAAGATCAACAAGAGCTTGGTTTTGCTTTTGAAGAGATAAAAGAGTATGTTCGCATAACTTCTATGCTATGTTTTGATGAATTTAACGAATTTAATGAGGCTGACACACCCCCAACAATCCATTAATATTAATAACATTACATCTTCAGGGGCATCACAATGATAAATACTGATATCGAAACAGAACTTTTTGCACGTCGAGAAAAATTACTAGCTCAAATGATACCAAATAGTGTCGCACTTTTTTTTGCTGCTCCAGAAATGACGAGGAGTAATGACACCCACTACCCATATCGACAAAATAGCGACTTTTGGTATTTTACACTTTTTTCTGAACCAGAAGCGGTATTTGCAGTAGTTAAACAAAAAGATAATACAACTAAATACATATTATTTAATCGCCCCAAAGATACGCTAGCAGAGACTTGGACTGGTTACCGTTTAGGTCAAGATGCCGCATTACAGACGGTTTTTGTTGATGAAGCTTATACATTTGATGAGATTGAAAAAGTATTACCTGATTTATTAAATGGCAAAACGGCGGTTTACCATGCCGACCAACAGTATCAATATGCCGATAGAATCGTAAATCGCGCAATGAATACGCTGCGACAAGGAAGTAGATTAAATCTTTATGCACCAAACAGCACGATCGATTGGCGACCGATAGTTCATCAAATGCGCATGTTTAAATCAGATTTTGAAATAAAAATATTGCGCAAGGCTTGCAAAATCAGCGCTCAGTCTCACGTTCGAGCAATGCAAAGATGTAAACCGAATATGTATGAGTATCAACTAGAAGCTGAAATCTTGCATGAATTTGCGTGGCATGGCGCACGAGCACCATCTTATAACACCATTGTTGGTAGTGGTAATAATGGATGTATACTACATTATGAAAATAATAGTCAGCAGTTAAAAGATGGCGATTTAGTTTTAATTGATGCGGGTTGTGAATATCAGTACTATGCAGGCGATATAACTCGCACTTTTCCTATCAATGGCAAATTTAGCCAAGCTCAACTTGAAATTTATAACATCGTTTTAGCATCACAATATCAAGCCATTAAATTGTTTAAACCGGGCACTTCAATTATGGAAGTCAATAATCAAGTTGTAAGAACGATGGTAGAAGGTTTAGTAAAACTCGGGATTATGCAAGGTGATGTTGATAGCTTAATTGCTAATAAAGCTTATACACAATATTACATGCACGGTTTAGGCCATTGGTTAGGTATTGATGTGCATGATGTTGGTAGTGGACGAGATCGAATTCTAGAGTCAGGAATGGTATTGACTGTTGAACCAGGGCTTTATATTAATCAAGAATCAGATGTACCAGCACAATATAAAGGTATCGGTATTCGGATCGAAGATAACATTTTAATTACTGACACAGGGAATGAAGTTCTGACAGGTGATGTTCCAAAAGAGCCAGCCGAAATTGAAAAATTAATGGAAAATAAATTTACTCATTAATTGTGTCGTTACCGTAATTTTTAAAATAAAAATTACGGTTTTTTGTTTTCATCTATCTAATTATTAATCCAACTTAATTGATTTATCACGGTTAAAAATAATTCTAATTTTTAGGTCTTTTGCTGGAATTGGTTTGTACTTCCAAGTTTTCATGGCATTTATTACCGAACGATTAAATATATTATTAGGATTTGCTTCAACAATGCGAATATTTTCAACTCGCCCATCGCTGTTAATATCAAACATTGCTACCACATAGCCTTCTAAGCGCATATCAAGCGCTCGGCGTGGATACTCAGGTTGATTCCGTCTAATTGGAGAAGGATTACCTGAATATTGGCGATTATCTGAAAGTTTGGGTGCAACAGAGGTATTTGCCAAATTATCACTAACCACTTCTTGCCTAACTTGTTTATGAGAAGCTTTTTGGACTGGCCTGCGCTTTTTTTTCGGCTTTTTCTCTTTTTTTACTACAACTTCCTTTTGGGGTTCAACCGTTGATTTATCGGATATTTTTTCGAGAATAGATTCAGGATTTTCTTCCTTAACTACTTCAGGTTCAACAACAGGATCAACTGGTTTTTCTTCAATTTGTTTGTTATCGATCAGTTCACTATTTTCCGCACCTTGAATTTCAGGGGTATTTTCAACTAATGATTGTTCAGGGGCGGCAAATTGCGATAGATCGACCATAATAGCTTTAATCGCATTATCGCCTTCATCAACAGCAACATTTTTAGCAAACAAGGCAGAACTAAAGAGCAAAGCAAATAAGATAAGATGCGACAATACAGAAACTGATGTACATACATAGGTATTTTTAGGTTTTTTTTTAATTGGACTCAAAGGGGCCTTAGTATCATCGAGATCTATATCAAAGTTAATCTTCATAATAATAATCATATTTAACTTAATGACAGTTATTCTAAATGAAAATGCTTATCATTTGTAGTATTATTTTAAAATAAGATGGATGATACCTTGTTGCATAAAGATATTTATCAGATAATAGAAAATAAATATCTATCATTTGTAGTGGTTAGGCTGATGAATACTCCATCAATGAATCAAATACTCGATCTTGTTAAAAATGATTTAGTCAAAGTAAATGAGGCAATACAGGCAGAACTAACTTCTGATGTGGCTTTAATTAATCAATTAGGCAATTACATCATTAGTAGTGGTGGCAAACGTATACGTCCTGTTATCGCATTATTAATAGCCAAAGCACTCAACTACCAAGGCGATAAACATATTATCACTGCTGCTTTTATTGAATTTATTCATACTGCCACCTTATTGCATGATGATGTTGTTGACGAATCCGATTTACGCCGAGGCAAATCAACCGCCAATGCACTTTTTGGCAATGCCGCGAGCGTATTAGTTGGCGATTATATTTACACACGCTCTTTTCAAATGATGGTACGTACAGAATCGTTTAAAGTATTGACGATCATGTCGGCTGCAACCAATGTAATAGCTGAAGGTGAAGTACAACAGTTGATTAATTGTAACGATCCAGATATCACAAAAGAACAATATTTAGATGTAATTTATCGAAAAACGGCACGTCTATTTGAAGCAACAGCGCATTCTGCTGCTGTCCTAGCTGGAGCTAATGAGGAGCAAGAACTCGCCTTACAAGAATATGGAAAATATTTAGGCACAGCCTTTCAAATTATTGATGATCTACTCGATTATAGCGCTGATAGCAATCAAAAATTAGGTAAAAATTTAGGGGACGATCTTAACGAAGGCAAGCCCACTCTACCGCTTTTACATGCTATGCACCACACAAAAAATGCTCAAGATGCGGCATTAATACGCCAAGCAATAGAGCAAGGTAATGGTCGACAATTATTAGATCGTATTTTAAACATCATGGACGAATGTGGTTCGCTAGATTTTACGTTACAAACTGCTCAAAAAGAAGCGCAAAAAGCGTTTGACGTTATCGCAATTTTACCTGATTCGCCTTATAAACAAGCGTTACAAGATCTTGCCTTATTGTCAGTAAAAAGAGAAAACTAACTAGGGGCTGTTGATCTTTGCTGTACATAAATTACTCAACAATACATTGGCAGCCACATTAACATAAATGCCAGTGATACCATACTGGCATAATTCCTTTCTAACTTATCGTATCTAGTTGATATTGAACGATATTGCTTGATTCTAGCAAAGGCATTCTCGACTAAATGACGATAGCGATAAAGGCACCTATCCATACTGCTTTTATCTATATCCTTACCATAATTACGTTTAGCAATCACCGTTCGTCCGCCTT
>NZ_LZHK01000096.1:0-608 GCF_001690415.1 Gilliamella sp. Imp1-1 | reverse complement strand
GTGATTAAATTCCAATTTAAGTTGCGCCAGTGAATCAAAAATAGTATTTGACACAAATTCTGTTTTCACTGCTTTGAATGTGCTTTCTGCAATTGCGTTATCATAGGGGCAGCCTTTGCGACTTAAGGACCGTTTAATTCCAAATGCTGTTAAACATTCATCAATCAAATGATTATCAAACTCTTTTCCTCTATCAGAATGAAACAACTCAATCGTCTGTAAGTTCATTGGAATTTGACTCATAGCTTGCATGACCAGTGCCGCTGTTTTATGCCTGCCAGCACTTCGCCCCACTATTTCTCGATTACTGATATCAACAATTACACAAAGGTAGTGCCAACGTTGTTTAACCCTTACATAGGTTAAATCGGTCACCAATATTTTTCGTGGTTGACCTATATTAAATTCTCGATTCAGTTCATTCCCCACCGGCGATTCATTGCTTTTTTCTGTATGAATACAATATTTTTTACAGGTGTATTTCGAAACCCAGCCATTTTTCGCCATGATTCGACCTATTCGGCGTCGAGATACGGTTATGCCTTGCTTTCTCAGCTCTGCTTGCAGACGCCTTGTACCATAAGCACGATAATTAGTATTAAAAATTT
>NZ_LZHK01000095.1:0-48102 GCF_001690415.1 Gilliamella sp. Imp1-1 | reverse complement strand
TATGACAATGCGGTAGCGGAAGCGACATTTAAAACAATTAAAACGGAATTTGTAAAAGGCCAACGTTTCAACTCAACGGCTGAGTTACAACGCGCTTTTTCGGCTTATGCCTATTGGTATAATCATAAACGATTACATTCTTCGTTAGGCTACTTGCCTCCCATTGAATTTAAAAAACACTTACCCCTTAATTTTTTTGTTTGAAAATGTGTTGCCATTCCAACTCGGCATTATGGAGTGGTGCTGGTTATAAGGAGGTTAATCGATTTCGTGTAGGATTTATAGCCGAGTCATTTCGACCTATCACTGGTTTCAAAGGGATTAAGTTTGACTTAATAGGTTCAGGGAATGAACAGTCAAAATACCGTTGTAGACTTGATGCTAGCAATATCAATAATTGGGTAACTTTATCAGGAAACGGAAGGGAAAGGTTGTCAGGTTGTTTATAATAGTCGTCTTAAACCGAAGACTCCATTAACCATTAATATGGAGTACACAGAAGATAACGGTAACAGTTGGAAAAATATTGGTAAAGTGACTCTTCCGATACCTAAAAAATGGGCAATTCTTATTGATCATAATAAGGATGATACAAGTAAAGGTTTTGTTACATGGACAGGTGGTAGCTACCCGGCGTTTGATGAATGTCGTAAAATTATTGATGGTCATGCAATACCAGCAACAACACGAGAACAAGTTAATGATTTTTCTGACGAGGGAAAATCTTGGCGACAAAAATATATGTATAGAAGGAATGAATTAATTAATTCACTTGATGCTGATTTACCAGAAGGTACTGCTACACTTCCTACACCAAGGACATATAGACCTTCCCGTGATTTAGGTACATTTCTAGGAGAATGGGGAGGCGTCTACCGATATCATAACGGTGGGTCTTTTATTTGGACATCTGAAATGTATCGAGCCGATAAGCCTTTTGCTGTTGATGGATCGCCTCTAAAAAGTTGGATTATTGGTGATCAATATATCCTCGATAATGGACAGTCCTCTCAAACATTTTGTCGAGGTGAAAATTTACCATAAAAACTTTATAAATCAAATCGATGTTTAAAATAGGATTATTGCTCTGTTTGTTTTATAGCCATTCATTAATTGATGATTATCTTATTGGTTTATGTGTGTCACTCCAAGATTTGAGGATGTTCAGACGTATTAATAATATTTCATTGTTCACAACCCACAGGGTAGTCTGTGTAGCACCTTAAAAGATAGTGAGTAATGAGTAGTATAGTGTTATAAAATAATTACTAAAACCGTAATGGGCAACTAATGTTGTTGTCTATTACGAGTATTTGAAAATGATTATGCTTTTTATAAAGCCTTTTTCTTATAGATATTAAATCTATTTCTTTATTTTTTCCACAACCAGATTAATTAGCGCAAGTCTTATAAAGCTTAACATAAAAGTTATTTTTTACTTCAACGTCGCATTTTATTTTGATCATATTAGTCTTGGATATTTATCAGTCGTTATGGGTTAAATAAATGCTATCAAATTTAAAAGTCATTTTTAAATTGATAGCTAACTAATAAATGGGAAAACGGTTTTTAATGATCAACTGGACTATGACATTATTGAGTTGAGGGATACAAAAATTTCTGGGTATCTCTATTACATGCTAAAGGTTATCTATAAGGGTGTTATGTCTATCTTTTGATTTCCAGAGATGGTGTCGGTATGTGACCCTCTTAAAAGCGTAGGCGTTAGATTAGAAATTATTCCTATTTTTTCACCGTTACCATTATGGTCATTGTGGCGAAGCATGAATATGCATATACAAGTCCTACATTAAGTTTTGTGTATAGCGAATATTGATTTACCTATATTCTCAAAAATAACCCTAGACCCGATGCTCAGAATCATTACAATATATGCCATCAATTATATAGCAACTGATATGGTTTGCTATTTTTAAACAAAATTAACGGATGATGTTTTATGGCGCAATATGTTTATACCATGAATCGCGTAGGGAAGATTGTTCCCCCTAAACGCTATATTTTAAAAGATATTTCTTTAAGTTTTTTTCCGGGTGCAAAAATTGGTGTACTCGGTTTAAATGGAGCGGGTAAATCCACTTTACTACGAATTATGGCGGGTGTTGATACCGAAATTGAAGGCGAAGCACGCCCACAACCTGATATTAAAATTGGTTATTTACCCCAAGAACCGAAATTAGATCCTAAACAAACTGTGCGTGAAGCCATTGAGCAAGCGGTTAGTGAGGCTAAACAAGCATTGGCTCGATTAGATGAAGTATATGCCGCTTATGCTGATCCTGACGCCGATTTTGACAAATTAGCCAAAGAACAAGCGGAGCTTGAAGCCATTATTCAATCGCAAGATGCTCACAATCTGGATAACCAGTTAGAGCGAGCCGCTGACGCACTACGTTTGCCAGATTGGGATGCGAAAATTGAAAATTTATCAGGTGGTGAACGCCGTCGAGTAGCAATTTGTCAATTATTACTTGAAAAGCCTGATATGTTATTAATGGATGAACCGACCAACCACTTAGATGCCGAATCGGTAGCATGGTTAGAACGATTCTTACATGACTACGAAGGTACGGTTGTTGCAGTAACTCACGATCGCTACTTCCTAGACAACGTTGCAGGTTGGATTTTAGAACTTGACCGTGGTGAAGGCATTCCATGGGAAGGCAACTACTCATCTTGGCTTGAACAAAAAGATCAGCGCCTAGCGCAAGAAGCCTCGACCGAATCGGCACGTCGTAAATCGATCGAAAAAGAACTCGAGTGGGTACGACAAAATCCGAAAGGGCGCCAAGCAAAAAGCAAAGCCCGCCTAGCTCGCTTTGAAGAACTCAACAGTAACGATTACCAAAAACGTAACGAAACTAACGAGCTCTTTATTCCAGCTGGACAGCGTTTAGGCGATAAAGTGATTGAAGTAAGCAATCTAACTAAATCGTATGGTGATCGTGTGCTGATTGATAACTTATCTTTTAGTATTCCTAAAGGGGCAATTGTTGGCATTATTGGTCCAAATGGAGCAGGGAAATCAACCCTATTTAGAATGCTATCAGGCAAAGAACAACCTGATTCAGGCACGATTACTTTGGGTGAAACAGTGCAACTTGCATCAGTTGATCAGTTCCGTGACAGTATGGACGACAAAAAAACAGTTTGGGACGAAATTTCAAACGGTCAAGATATTATGCGTATTGGTAATTTTGAAATACCAAGTCGTGCTTATGTTGGTCGTTTTAACTTTAAAGGTGTTGATCAGCAAAAGCGTGTAGGTGAACTTTCAGGTGGTGAACGTGGGCGTGTACATTTAGCTAAATTATTGCAAGTGGGTGGTAATGTATTACTACTCGATGAACCAACCAATGATTTAGATGTTGAAACGTTACGTGCGCTTGAAAACGCATTATTAGAGTTTCCGGGTTGTGCTTTAGTGATATCACATGACCGTTGGTTCTTAGATCGTATTGCGACCCATATTTTGGATTATCAAGACGAAGGACATGTGGAATTCTTTGAAGGTAACTTTACCGAATACGAAGAATGGAAAAAGCGCACATTGGGTGCTGAAGCATTAGAGCCTAAACGTGCTAAATATAAACGAATCTCCAAATAGAATTAATTTTTATTTTATTCCGCCGATTTATATTGGCGGAATTGTTTTATCTTCTTGATAGCGATTTTAAATATTTTTCAAAATGTAATTATCTAAACTAACCCTTTAGATGAACTAATAATTCTCGAAAAAGTATCCATTAGCAAACGCGGTATAGCGTTTATACCACGTGATTTTGCATCATCACAAATGGCAATCGCAAGATCAGGTTTTGAACTTTTATGAATTGCTTTTTGAATAATTTGATGTACAGGCAGATCAATATGCTGTGTTGTATTATAAGCGGCAAGTTTATAGACATGACTAAAACCATGTTTAAATAAAAAGTTTTCAATGTCTCGCGCAGGTAAAACCGTTAAGTAATCATTAGGATTTTTATCTTCACCACATAACGATTTTACCGTATCGGCATATTTTTTACCCGCCATATCCCCATCGGTAATTACATACCAATGAATTCCCATTTTATTGGCATATTTTATAAGCGGTTTTAAACCACACTGAGCAAACTCAATAAGCTGAACTCCCTCTGAACTCAGATGATAACCACTTTGTTCTGCTAGTTCACGTAACAACCACACTTCGGTTTCGCCCTCGACTAACAACCAACATCGTGCAAATAAGGCATTTGATCGGCGATAAAGAATATGAAACGCAATACGACGATTATCACTAACGCTTAATAAATAAGGTTCAATGTATTTGGCAATAATTTTATCTGGCAGACGAATTAAACGATAAAGGTGTTCTAATGAAAATAACGATACCAGATCACTTGAGTTAGACGTGATAATTTTTTGTGTAGGGAAGTTTTTTAGTAAGCGAAATGCAACGGATAAAATGATTGGATGTAACAAACTTTCAGGCTCTTCTAAAATTAAAATAGGCATTGAACTTTGTGAAAGTGAATAATTCCCTTTAGCATCAATAATAGAGCCGAAAACTCCTAAAAATACCGTTCGTAAATAATCATTATCAAGATTATCCAATACATCATTAATTTGTTCCAAAACATTCCAATCTTCTGCTCTTGGTGTACTTTTGGCATTTTTTTGTTTGTAATGATTGCGGTGTGCTTGATCGACAAAATAATACTCTAATAATGAGCGTGCGGCTTGTAGGCCTCGAGCTAATTCATCTTGGGTTAATTCGGCTGAATGGGCTTTTAGTTGGTTTGAAAGTTGGCTAATGTAGTGTTCGGATAATGGTTCGTTAGTAACAGTTAATTGCTCTGGATTAATTGCGTTTTTAAGTGTCATTACTGGATTTAGTTTGATTAATGTTGCAATTAATAATTTTTCGTTTTCTATATTAAAAGGATTGCCTTGTGCATTGAGCAATTTATGTTGTGTTATAATTTGGTTATTTTGTTTATTGGCAGAAATTTGATAAGTGATACGATGCAGATTATCTTGGTGTGATTGATACGAAACCGAGCGTAATGGTTGATAATCTTGATTATTTAATTCATGTAAGTGTGATTGGCAATAAGTGATTTTAATAATAATATTATCGCCATAACATTGGTATTGATCATGATAAAAATCGGAATCGACAAATTGGTAAAATGTGTTATCTAGTGATAACAATTGCAAAGCGCTGATTAAACTTGACCGCCCCCAACGATTTTCACCCATTAGTACGCTAGAACTTGCATTTAATTTTAAAGATAGTTGACTAATACCTTTAAATCCGGAAATATCAATTTGTTCAATAAACATAGCGTATCCTTATTGTTAAAGATGATACTTTTCTGTCCTTTTACGAATTCGTTCAACTTTTTGATGCGTACTAGTAATTAACTTAGCTTCATTACGCAAAATCGTTTTTAAAGGTTGATTAAAATACACTTTCAAAAAACGCCAAATATCACGATCAGTTAGCCCAATATTCATGGCTGAAAAATAAAGCCCAATTAAATCTTTATCACGCCAACGAACAGGAACGGTTTTACGGATTTGAGCTCGGTGTAAATCAATCACCGATAATTTTATTTGCTGATGATTTTCAAAAAGCAGAATATCAAGCAAAAAGTGACACAAATAACAATCACGATGATTAACCCCAGCGGCATGCATTCGAGCCACCATTTTTGCCAAATAAATAACTAAAGAACGCTTTATATGATAGCTAGGTGGGTTAGTTAACCATGGCTTAGTAAAATCTTCTAAACTCACAGTCGGGTTAAGATCTTTGGTCACAATAAATGAATGACGAGTCAGCGGATTTAGCCCCTTACGACCAAATGCTCGCCCATCCATCGTACTAACGCCAACTTGCTCCAAACGCTCAATCGCATTCCATTCCTGCTTAGCATCCAAAACAGGCAAACGTAACGAAATAAGATTTTTAACAATCTCTTTCACTGTGGTGCCTCGATGAATTTTAATAAAATATGATTCGCCACCAAGCTCAAAATTCAACGTCTTACGTTGCTTAACCGCTCGATAGACTTTGCCTGATATTAACTCAACTTCTGCAAAGGGATCTTTATCAGCCCATAACTGCTCAAAAGGCGATTTTAACTTAATTTCATTCATGATTATCACAACCTAAAATAATCTCTGTGGCACGCTGTGCTAAATGGTATAAATCAGCGGTTTTACCATAATGTATTGCGTTTTGATGCCATGTTAATAACTGATCGTGATTTGTTATAGCATTTTGCAAGGCCTCATTTAGCGCCGATTGTACAAAAGGCTCATCAAGCACAACACCAGCATTGGCATCATCAATATGATAAGCATAGCCCGAAATGCTTGACACAATCACCGGCACCCCAGCGGCTAACCCTTCAATAAGCACCATACCGGCTGCTTCTTGCCTTGCAGGGTGCAATAGCAAATCTGCCGCAAATAAAAAGTCAGGGATATCATTACGCCCTGCAAAAAAACGGACTTGATACTCAATGCCGAGTTGCTTAGCCAGTTTTTGATAAGCTTCGGGATTATCTTGCCCCACCACTAAAAAAGTCACTTTTTGCTTCAAATCGCAAGGTAGTGCGGCAATGGCGGTTAAAGAACGATCCACTCCCTTACGCTTAAAATCTGATCCAATTTGCACAATAACAAAATTGTGCTCATCAATTTGGTTGGCTTGCCTAAATTGCTTACCTTTAGCCGTTGATTGGGAATGATATTGACGATCTTGCGCAATACCGGGTGGCAATAGGTAAAAGCGTGATCGATCAGTATGGTAATAGCGCTCAAAGTCACTAATTTGCTGTTTTGTTAGTACCATAACTTTAGTGTGGCTTTGTTGATTAAATACTGCATCTTCAAAAGCTAAATAGTGCTTACAGCGTTTTGACCATTTATATAAAAAGCCCTTGTGTGACACCTTTTCGGCATAACAAGTATCACCCGCAAAATAAACATCCAAATCAGGCATTTTATTAAAGCCAACCACACAATCAACAGGATTTGCTTGTAAATGAGCTTTCACCCAACGGTAATAAGATTGATTACGGCTATGGTTGGATAAGCCCTTTTTAGGTACCCAAATAATGTCAAACCCACAAGGTACATCGCCTTGCCAATCCATGACATAAACACGAACATTATGTCCTCGATTTTGACAAGCTTTAGCTATTTGCAAAAAATCACGTTGCAAACCACCAAAAGGAAAATATTTATAAATACAAAAAGCCAGTTGCATGCAGATTGTCTCAAGTTTGAAAGGAGTATTATATACTTAGTATTTATTTGGGTGCAAAGTTTGATTTTTATAAAACCAAATTTGCTAGAAAGTTTTGCTCATTGTGACAGTTGATTAAGCATACTGTCATTTGTAAAAATAATTCAAGAGTCTATACCATTATAGTTTTGTTTTATTCTTAGTGTGGGTGCGTTGCGCTATTGATAATCTCCCAAGCTATAATAATTTTAAATAAAATTGTTAACACCATTGAAAACGTAAAAAGAATGACCAAAAACAATAAAGAATAGCAAGGGACAAATAGATATATCTTATTTTTCTATTTTTGATAAAAAATAAACTCAAAATTAAGGGAATGGTAAGGATAAGAAAAACGTCCTCACTATTTCTTCCACCTAATGGTAACGTGCAAAAGTTGTCTGGATCATCTGTAAAAATCATCCATTCATATTTATCGGTTGAAAATAAATTAATAATTATTAATAAAAGGACAAAGTAGATAAATGAAAGAATGCCCTTTTTCATAATCATTAAATCCACTTATGATTTAAAAAAGTAACTATCACCAATAGCACTACCTTGAGCACCAAACTGGCGTAAATTGTGATCAACGGCATTCATCGATTGCCAATGGTTTTCACACCAATCAGGGGCGAGTAAAGTTGGTTTTCTGGCATTAGCTGATATGCGATGATACAAAATATTTGCTGGAGTTTGGCGAATGATATCACCAGCAATATCGACATATTCAGCTAATGACAATACAGCAATCCGCCCAGCTCGCCAAGATTTTGCCATAATACTGCCTTCAACAATATGTAAAGGATGCAGTTTCAAACCATCCACGCCACTTTCAAGTACACGCTCAAGAGTTATAAAATTATCCTGTTTGGTTTCTTTGGGTAAACCAATAATTAAGTGAGTACAGACCTTAATGCCAAGCTTGCGTGCCTTTTGTACGGTTTGATAATAATCATCAAAAGTATGCCCTCGATTAATATCGTGTAAGGTTTTGTTATGAGCAGTTTGTAAACCAAGTTCTAACCAAACTTCATAGCCATTGGATTGATAATGCGCAAGCAAATCAAGCGCTTCATCAGGAACACAATCAGGGCGAGTACCAACACAAAGCCCAACAATCTCCGCACTATTCAGGGCTTCTTCATACATATTTTTTAGAATTTCAACTTCGGCGTAGGTGCTGGTATAAGCCTGAAAATAAGCAAGGTATCGTTTAGATTTTTTCATTTGTTGGGCTTGCGAAGTTAATTGCTCAGAAATTGATTTAACCTGAATAGATTCATCAATGATTGAGGCAACATTACAAAAAGTACAACCACCTTGACCAATAGTGCCATCTCGATTGGGACAGCTAAAGCCACCATGTAAAGTAAGTTTATAGATCTTTTCGCCATAGCGACGTTGTAAATCGGAACCAAATGTATTAACGACTAAATGAAGTTGCATTATAAACCAAATAAAATTTTAATTATTTTATCAATATGTCTTGTAAGCCATATCCTATCCATAATACTACATTTCAACAATATATAAATATTTTTTATAACTCAAAAAAAGATTGAAATTGAGCGCTGATTAAGTAAGGATAATTAGTGTTGTTTTTTTATACTGTAGTGTACGACAACGTTTAAGGTTTGTTGCGATTAATAACTAGGAGTTAACATGTAACTCACCAATAAATATGCTGAAGGTTATTCTGGTAAACGTTATTATAGTGGTTGTGAATATGTTGATGTTGTTGAAAAATTGACAATTGATCGTGCTAAATGTTTCTTTAAATTTATTTACATTTCTTTACAAAAAATTCCGCCAAAAAACTAGCCAACTATTTCTTAAGCGGCTATACTTTAATCGCTTTAGAAAGATAAGCTTATTAAATAAGCGGATAATTATAAAAAAATCGAAATAAAACAAAATATCACTTGACAGGAGGAGCAAAATGTAGTACCATTTTAGGCACAAGCAAACCTATGTCTCAAATTTATCAAATAATCCTATTCGACGAGTTTTTACACGAAACTCATTTATATCATCGCAATTATCACTCGAATTATCATCGAAATTATTCACAAAACTATCTTTAAAAATCCCATTGGCATTAGTGCCGTTGTTGTTATTGCCGTACTCCTTAGAATCGCAGGCATTATCAGCCACAACTTCTGAGCGCATTCACGGTACTGCGCCTTATTTAACCTTTGATGGCGGTGTTACTAAAGTGACTAAAACAGAGGATTTATTAGGTATTAAGTTATCAGATGGTCGAACATTTACATCGCAAAATAATTCTTCATCACCGACAGCGCCAATCAAGTTACCGAATATAGGGGATACTTTGGCTGATATTGAAATGATAGTCCCGCCATCAAGCGACTCAATAAATATAAATGATTTAGTGACCCAAGGTAAATGGGGAGATGATGATGGTGATGGACAGGGTGTAAACGGTGTTGTAGCATCGGGAAGTATATCGGTATTATTTACGGATAAAGATGGTAGTGCCGTTAGTCGTGGTGATGCATTAGATATATGTAAAGCACCTTATAAGGTAACTTTAAGTAGTACTGAAGGGAATTTAGCTACGCAGTATGGTGAGCCAAGAAGTAGTACTTTTAGTGGAGGAACAGCGGAGTATTATATCACTTTACCGTCACCGCCCGTTATTTGTGCGGTCAGGCCGAATTTGTTGTTGGGTGGAACAACTGGCTTGGGTTGGGACGACCAAATCTACGCAGGTCCTGCTAACATATGGGATCCAGCTAAGGGTTTTTTAGTTCAGTCAACAAGTCCATCATCTTACGACAGAAATTTTCCTACTACAGGTTCAGATGGCTTGTATTTTGATTTGGATATAGGTGGGCTTGATGCAAGCCTGTTGGGTTGGACAGTTACCACACGTGGTGATATAACGGCAACGGTGAATTGGAGGTTGCCAGTCTCAGACCAAAATAATTCTGACATTGATAGATGGATTAGGGATAAATCAAAATATGTAACAAGGGTAACGTTGCATGGTCCTAAAGCTGATAGTGCTCAAATAAGTTCAAGTCTTCCAAGTTCACTAGCACGTCCATCTTTTCCACAGACCTTTGAGTTAGTCGGTAGGGATAGAAGTGGTAATGAAGTGAAGTATGGATTTGTCTTAAAGCAGTGGTTCGTTAATCGTGGTGCTCAAAAAACTAACGTTTCTAATCAAACAGCATGGTGTAATAGTTTGGGTTATCGAATGCCTAGGGTAAGTGATTTAACCAATGCGGTCAGAAGAGCTAGTCTTCCTATTTCAGGCGCAGCACCTAGTTCATCAGGTAATTATTACCAGCGTCACATAGGTGCTGGATTTTTCACGGAGTGGGGCAGCATGTACAACTACGCTGATGCGGGCTTCGTCGACGACCTCTACTGGACAAGCGACGCGGCAGGTAGCAATCAGTTTGCTATCACCTCGGGCGACGGCGGCGTCCTCGACGGCAGCGCCAGCTACAGCAATTACGCTGTTTGCACCGCACTTTAGCTTTTAGCGTTTAATTCTTAATCCTTAGGCGCGGGGGGGGGACGGTGCTTGAGAGGATAATATAGACAAGAATAAAGCCCCCGCGTAAGTTGGGGCGTTTCCCTTAGGGTTGCGCCGTTGTGGCACAGCCACAATAGCGCCGCCCCCCGCCGCCGACGCAGAAAGCGCGGCAGGTAGTCCAGTATTACGCTGTGGCGGTTTAAAGCTGTGGTCTATTTTAGTTCGGCAAGGTTTCGGACGTATTGACCTTTGGGGAATAAAATAGCTATCTTGAATACTTCCTAGCAAGGGGAATTAGAGCGAACTCCTTTTGCAATCCCACGCTTTAGCGTATAATGTGTCTACGGCGCCCCTTCGCCGTCGATCGGTCTTAACGCACCGTTTGTGGGATTACTTGTATCATCCTGACACTCGCCTTTTCGAGACCATCTTCGCTTTGGCTTTGCTAAGATGGTCAAATTTGTTTCAGACAAATTTGTCAGACGTAGTGCAAACTCGCCAAACATCCCTGTTTGGCGTGCTAACCTCACTCTGTTGTCGGCACATTCAGACGCCGAAACAAAACAGACAACATAACCTTGAGTGGTTTTTATAAGTTACTTTTTATAAAAAAACAATACAGTGGAATGGCAACACAGTTACCCTCCAAAAGCTGGTTATGTAAACCTATTGATTTTATTGTTTTTTTAAATATGCTAAATAAAATCAGTATTCTTATGACTAGATTTGAATTGTTCAAATGATGCTATTAAGCAATGTTATTTATGTGAGTTATTTCTTTTAAAAGTTGCAGTACTATTTTATTGCAATGTATTAATATTACTTATAACTCATAAAAAAAGATTGAAATCGTTTGGTTGTTAAGTAACCATATAAGTGTAATACCCATTTTTGCAAACGATAAAGCAAAATCTGACAAACTAAATAATTGATGATAAGGATCCAACATGTTTAGTAAAGATATGACTATTGCCGATTATGATGCGGAATTGTGGAATGCTATTAAAGGTGAAGAACAGCGCCAAGAAGATCACCTTGAACTGATCGCATCAGAAAACTACACCAGCCCACGAGTAATGCAAGCGCAAGGTTCGCAATTAACCAATAAATATGCCGAAGGTTATCCCGGAAAACGTTATTATGGTGGTTGTGAGTATGTTGATGTTGTTGAAAAATTAGCAATTGATCGTGCTAAGGCTTTATTTGGTGCTGATTATGCTAATGTGCAGCCGCATTCAGGTTCACAAGCTAATTTTGCCGTTTATATGGCGCTTTTAAATACAGGCGATACTGTTTTAGGTATGAATTTGTCTGAAGGTGGGCATTTGACGCATGGTTCGCCCGTTAGCTTTTCGGGTAAACTTTATCATGTTGTGGATTATGGTGTTGATGAATCAGGGCGTATTGATTATGACAAGTTAGCTAAAACAGCCCAAGAATCTAAACCTAAAATGATTATTGGTGGATTTTCGGCTTATTCTGGTGTAGTGGATTGGCAACGTATGCGCGAAATCGCCGATAGTGTGGGGGCTTATTTGTTTGTGGATATGGCGCATGTGGCAGGGCTAGTTGCGGCAGGTGTTTATCCAAATCCAGTTCCTTATGCTCACGTTGTTACTACTACAACTCATAAAACTTTAGGTGGTCCTCGTGGCGGTTTGATTTTGGCTAAAGGTGGTAGTGAAGAATTATATAAAAAGTTAAATTCGGCTGTCTTTCCAGGAGCGCAAGGTGGTCCTTTAATGCATGTAATTGCCGCTAAAGCAGTTGCGTTAAAAGAGGCGATGGAGCCTGAGTATAAAATCTATCAACAACAAGTGGTGAAAAACGCTAAAGCTATGGTCGAGGTGATTTTGCAACGTGGCTATAAAGTAGTTTCTGGTGAAACACAAAACCATCTGTTTTTAATTGATTTAGTCGATAAAAATATTACAGGTAAAGAAGCTGATGCGGCTTTAGGTAGTGCTAATATTACCGTTAATAAAAATAGTGTACCAAAAGATCCACAAAGCCCATTTGTAACATCTGGTGTGCGTATCGGTACGCCGGCTATTACTCGCCGAGGCTTTAGAGAAGCCGAGTCGCGAGATTTAGCTAATTGGATTTGTGATGTTTTAGATAATATCGATGACGAGCAAAACATCCAAGCTGTGAAAGAAAAGGTGCTTGCAATTTGCTGTCGTTTGCCGGTTTATCAGCATTAATGGTTGTTTCATTTCGCCGACGGTTGTCGGCGAAATGGTTTTTTGATTTTATTTACCAATATTGGCATTTGTGTCAGTTTTGTTTTGGGTTTGTGCTTGTTTGTGCTGTTCGATATAGCGGTCAAGGTAACCTTCATGCCATAACCAGCCTCCTGTAACTCCAATACTAAGTAAAATTGCTAACCAAAAAATAATAACTAATTTGTTGTGACGTTGTTTCATTGGATCGTGCAAATTACGTTTTGCATTGGTAGGGAGCTGGGCTTTGCTAGTGAGCAAGCTTCCTAGCATTAAATTAATTTTGACTTGCCCATTAATTGCCCAACCAGATGCTTCTAGTAATGGCCCAAGCGTTCTTCGACGTAATTTTAACCATGCTAAAATAACAGAAGGTCCTGAAATAATTAGAAATAACCCAATAAAAACTAAAGGTACTTGCCACCAAGCTAGTGCAAAAATGGCTTGGAATATTGTGGCTAATGCTGTGCCGATTGCGCCAATGGCTAAACCAATTGCAGCAAAAATCCCTACACTTTTACCAATATCAAATTTATTAGCTGGATTTTGTAGTGCTTGTTCACTTGATTTTTCAACATCGGCATCTTTGCTGCTTGCCCATTTGTTAATTTGTTCGGTAATCACACGCCCCATACGTTGATAAGGAGCCCAAATTGCTTGTTGGATGCTGATTGGCTTAGTGATTATTTTAACAACATTGGCATCCCAATCGTTACCTTTATTGTCAATAAACACACCATTGCGACCTTCAATTAATAAATCACCTTGTCCTGCTGTCATTGCTGCTGCAATTAGCTGTTTTTCTCCATGTCTAGTGCATTCACAATAAAGTAAACAGAGTTCAGAATAATTTGCCATGGTTGCGTGTTTGGCAATATTATCGACCGCAACGCAAAGTGTTGCACAGCGACCATCAATGTAGAGTTTACCAAGTTGAAATGCTGCTCGTGTTTCAGGCTGGAAGAAGTCTGCAAAAGAGGCAAAGTTAACTAGCAAACGGTAAAGATGTTTATGAAATAGGACTAATTTTTCTAGCACTAGAATATCTGAGGCAGATATTGGTGTTTGATTATCTTGTTCAACCATTTTCTCAAATTCGGTCAGTAAATCATTGTTAGCTAGGTTGGTAATGATGCTAATAGGAATATCATCTATATTGGCCGAAGGCTCAATTTCAACGGTTAATTGTGCCATTTCGGGCTTAGTGCTAATAAGTGTGGTATATGCTTGCAAGCTTTGTTTTATATTTTGCCATTCTTGTTGTGTTAGTTGGTCTGGGTTGGATAATGATGATTCTATTAATGCCTTAAATCGGCTGATTTTAGCTTTCCAAAGTGGATTTAGCCCATTGACTAGATCTAGAGTATCAGTGGTGTCGATTTTGGATAGCGGTAATTCGGCTAATTCTTCTTCAGATAGTAATCCGTTTTGTGTTGGTACAATATATTTTTCGTCGACATTAAGTGCCGTTTGCGCTTGAGGGGCGTATTGTGCTAATTCAGCACGTAAAAAATAATCATCAATTTTGGGTTTTAATAGCTGAATTAGTTTCCAAATTTCTGCGGTATTTTCACCAAATGGGGTTTGCGTATTACTTATTTTTGTTTGCCATTGTAACCACGTTTGTAGATTTTCAACAAAGGTGGTTGCTATGTTTAAATCAATGCCATCTTGCCCACTCATATCTTTTTGTGCACCAGTAGTTTTGATTGCTGTTGTAATAAACATTTGCATGTTTGGTGACAATTCGCTTGATGGAGGAAAGATTAAATCACCATTATAAAGTTTGTCAGCATTGATTTTTATTGATTGTTGTATATCATCTTGTGTTAAATAATCCACATTTTTTTTATTTAAGCTAGCTAAAATGCTTTGTGCGGTGACTGATAATTTTTTTCCTTGCGGGGTCGATGCGTTAATTTGTGATAATAGTAATGTTTCACTTGTACTTAAGATACTATCAAATGAATTGATTTTATCGCAAGTCCAGCTAATGGCATCTAAAATATCAGGTATGCGAATACGTCCGTCATTATCTGAATCGAGTAGAGATAAGGTTCGTTCATCAAAATCCAACCCTGTTGTTGGGCAACTTAAAGCCACCCATAATTTAGGATCTAAATCAGGTAAATTGATAATATCACTGGCACTTTTAAATACGACTTGATCAAGCCCACCAACACGTTGAAATGTCCACATATGGCTCATAATAATCTCCACACAAAAATTTGATAATATCTTTGTTAAAAGAAAACAGTGGGTTGTCTACATTTCATGACTAAAATAACCCTCTAAACACTCATAAGGCTTTTTACTGGATATCGCTTGATGAGATTTAATTGTATTATAATAGCTAATAAATCGCTTAAACTTTTGTTTTCTATTTTTTGAATCTTCGGATATTTGCTGATTATGCCATATCTCCATTAAAGTTCGTACCACTCTTTCTGCTTTTCCATTTATTTATTGGTAGTTAGGTTTAGTGACTTTTTGGTTTATGTGATTATTATGCATTTTAACAAATCGGTGAATGCTACGCTTTCTTTATGATATAGTCGCTGTTGAACCTAGTGAAAAATAAAGCCTAATGGAAAAGGAGATTGTTAAATGAATAAAATAGGAAAAGATGAATTAGTAGTTACCTCACTTTTATCTATACTTTTGGATGATACACTTGAATATTATAAAACTCATTTAAGTGATCCGAGTAAATCCACAAACGACAATAACATTGAATGTTCTAAAGCGACGTTGATTACGGCTACTGTCACTCATAAAATCCATTGACCAACATTCACCTTGTTTATTGGGGACTAATAACCTTTCCGGGCATCGTGGATGAATACGTTTTTTACGCTTTATCCTGAGATTAAGCTTTAATTGGCAATACACCCGATACACCCGTTTATGATTCCATTTATAGCCGAGCTTTCTGATACGATTAAAGCATTTAGGAAAGCCCCAGCGTAAATGCCGGTCTGTGATAGCATTCAACACCGAAATAATCACCGAATCATCCTGTAACTTAGGTTGATAATAGTAAGCACAACGGCTTAAGCCAACGATAGCGCAGCTCATAGCTATAGTAACAGAATGATTTTGTTGTAGTTGCTGTGCCCACGTTTTACGTGCCTTTGTGGGCACTAAAGCTTTTTTATGATTTCTTCCTGAAGCTGGGATTTTAAGCTCAGTTCGGCAAACATCTGCTTAAGCTTGCGGTTTTCATTATGTCAGATATTATATGGATCAAACGCATAATAACTCCCGTAAATTTATTTAGAAATTGATTTAGGAATCCAACAAATTGCTAAAATACCGACAATGAAAGTTAGTGCACTTGCCACAAGGATTGCAATGTGCATTCCATCGACAAAAGCAAACTTTGCCTGATTGATTAATGCAATCGATAAATTCGGATAATCCAGTGTTTCATTTAATGTTCCAGCAACATTTGGTCCAGAAACTCTAAAGTAAAATGCAGCTAAAGAACCCAAGATAGTAATTCCCAATGCATTTCCTATTTCGTTACTTGTTTCTGCTAATGAAGCTGCTGCTCCGGCGTTAGCAGGAGGTACTGCTGAAATAGCTATCTCTGCGACTAGGCTAAAAGATAGTCCATATCCAACACCAGCTATAATAGATGAAATTATTACTGCAATAACTCCGTGTTCTATATTTGTAAATAATAGAATAGCTATTCCCAAGCTAAGGAAAAAATGAGTCATGACTAGAGAATTCTTTTTACCAATACGATCAGCTATTTTATTTGTTACGATACAAGTAATGATTAATACAAACGCACCAGGTAGAGCAAATAATGCAGCTGTAAAGACATCAAATCCTAGAACAGATTGAAGATAAATACCCGTTAAATAGCCCGAAGCAGACCATACGACCAAGGATAATAATCCTGTAGCAATTGCAATTGAAAAAACACGATCTTTAAATAAAGATACATTCAACAGTGGATATTTAATATGATTTTGTCTTCTGACAAACCAAATTAAACTTATGATACCAATCAAACCAATTGTGATTTGTAAAGTAGATATACCATAGGCTGCGGCGTTTTTTATTGAATAAGTGAATAATAAAATTCCTGCAAATGATAAAACTAAACTTAATATGTCTATCTTTCCATAGTTTACTTGCTTAACTTCTTTTAGAAAAATAGGAGAAAAGATCAAAAATAAAATAATTACTGGGATATTAATAAAAAATACAACTCCCCAGTCAAATTTACTTAGAAGAAGTCCACCTATTATTGGTCCAATTGCAAATCCCCCAGCAAATGTAGCAGCAAATATTCCAATTGCTTGTGCAAGCTGCTTTGGATTTAAAAATAAGTTACTTAAAATAGCAAGCCCTGATGGCAGTAATGTAGCTCCTCCTAGCCCCATAATCGCTCGACTAATAATTAACATTTCTGGACTTGATGAAAATGCAGCACAAATTGAACCAACACCAAAAGTTATTGAGCCAAATATAATTAATCGTAGTCTTCCATAATGATCTCCTATGTTTCCAAATACGACTAATAAAGAGCCAACAATAAATCCATAAATATCTAATATCCATAATGACTGATCGGCTGTAGGTAAAATTGAAGATGTAATCTTTGGCATAGCCAAATATAGTACAGAACCATCCATTGAAACCAAAAGTACTAACGCTAATATAGTTATTAACCCAAACCATGCTTTTTTATCTGCTTTCGAGTTAACAATTGAACTGTCTTGATTTTTTTCTGTCATAATTAATTATCCTAAGCTGATAAAGTATTTTTTTTAAAAAGTTAATTCTTGATTATCAATAAGAATATTGAATAAGCTTTTTTTAAATATAGATAGTTTTTTTTTGATACTATAGTCTTTGATAGTAGCGAAATATGTTCTCTTTAAAACAAAACTAGCTCCGATTCCGTTGTTAATTTCATTTGAAATGATACTATCTACAAGATTTTTATGTTCTTTATCACTATTACTGTAATGTTCATTTTCGATAAGTAGATTATGATCTTCTATCATTTCTATTATTTTTGTTTGTTGTTTAATTTTCATTACAACAAGAGGAGTTTCGTCATCAACATATTTGAATCCTTTCTCTTTAATTTGTTTAAATGGGATTAATGCTAATACATCATGTAGTTTATTTTGTTTATAATCGAAAGAATCAAACGAAATATCGTCAAGTGTGTCGTAAGTTGCAAAATTGCCAGTAAATACGTCGACTGTGTTGTTGTCTAATTTCGGTCTATAAACGATAGCAAATGAAGTGGGTTGATCTGAAAGAATTGATTCTAAATTCTCGTTCATATTATTTAGTTTCATTTTCAAAAAAATTTAGAAAAAATGTTGCATATCATGAATTAATAATACTGCTCGAGAGCAATTAATTTTCCAATTTGGTATATTTGAGAATAACTCATCTTTTTTGGGGAATGAGTAATTAATTTTAAATGGTATATATTCCATATCAACGGTCCTTTTAATTATGTTAAAAACCCAAACTGTTATATTAAAGCCATACAAGTGAGATAATTACAATTAAGGTGGCATTTTGCGAACTTTATCACTAAGCGACAATTGTCTATTCATGCAATTTGTCATTAAGTGACATATTAAGTATATGAAAAGTATTGCTGCTTGACAAGAATAATTAGTAAAATACTTAGATTTTCTTACATATCTAATATAGCTTTATACTGTTAGAGTCTGTAACTAAAAGGTATGACATATAAGAATGAAGTACTCAATTTAAATTTTAGTGGAGCATTAATACGTGACAAAAACAAACGACTCTCTTCGAGAAAGAAAAAAAATAAAAATGCGAGAAGAGCTAGTTGAAGCCGCATTCAAGTTATTTGTACAAAAAGGGTTTGATAATACCACCGTAAATGATATCGCAGATCTTGCTGATGTATCATCTAGGACGTTTTTTCGTTATTTTTCCTGTAAAGAGGATGTGGTTCTAGATTATCAGCTAGTCGAATATGATGAAATTATCACATCTTTAGAGTTTAGACCCGCAACTGAATCCATATTACTTGCATTACGAAAATCATCGGTAAATGTAACAAAATGCTGTGAAGAGGGAGCTTACGGAATAGATCCAAATAGATTTAAGACACTAAGAGATTTAATTCGGAATCATCCGTCGATTCGTGCAAAAAATAATGAATTATTACAATCAAAAAAACAACTCCTTACCGAATTAATTGCAAAAAAATTAGGGGTAAACCATTTGCATGATATGAGACCAATGATATTATCGACTCTATTAGAGTTTGTATATAGTGCTGCCTATGATATATGGAAAGAGAAAAAGGACTCTGCACCATTTTATGATGTATTAGATGAAACCTTTGTTCTTATAGAAAATGGAATGAACTATCCCTGCGTATATTAAATACATGATGAAGGCACTACCACTACAATTCATCAAAATGAATGGATCGGCTACACTAAGTAGTACCAGTTTTATAAGGTCATTGTTATGATAAACTAAAAAATAAGAGAAGGTAACAACAGTGGCAATCGATTCCTCGCGCAGAGCAACTAACGAGTTCAAAAAACAAATGGTCATACAACTACTTTAATTTATAAAAATCAGACGGCTCTTAGGTCATTTATATTTATTCGTAACCAGTTAAAAGGTTAGAGAATTCATCAAATGACGAAACTAACTTGGTATTTTCATAGGTTTCAATATCTTCTACTTTTAATAAATCTATACATTTTTTATTTGCTGTCATCAATGGAAAATCTGGACCTGCAATAAACATTGGATGTTCATGAATAAGTAAAAAGATGGCTTTTCCTAACTCTAGATGATCAGAAGGTTTAATAATTTCAATCGACTCTATTATTTCCTTGCTACTCTCTTTGAAGGATAGATATAAGGTACAATGATTGCAAATAATCATATCTTCATAAACTTCATCACCATAATCTAATAAATATTCTTCGTCATTTTTTTTAGTACAATACGAGCTAAACGCATTTAAAACAATATCTTGTGTAACACTGTCATCCACTGCAATGATACTATATTCTATTCCCATGAATCAGTCCTTAAATAGTTATAATTCAAATAAAATATTTACGCACTATAAGTATAACAACACAGTTAAATAAAAATAGTAAGTTGTTTACGTATCTATTCTACTGTTACTGATTTTGCCAAATTACGAGGCTGATCGACATCGGTGCCTTTGATCAAAGCAACATGATACGCCAGTAGTTGTGTGGGTACCGTGTAATATATTGGTGCAGTAAATTCTTCAATATGGGGTAGGCTTATGATGTGCATGGTGTCATCACTAACAAATTCCGCATCTTGTTCAGCAAAAACATACAGTTGACCACCACGCGCTCGAACTTCTTCTATATTAGATTTTAATTTTTCTAGCATTTCGTTGGTTGGTGCCATAACAATCACTGGCATATCCGCATCAATTAATGCAAGTGGGCCATGTTTGAGCTCACCAGCAGCATAGGCTTCAGCGTGAATATAAGATATTTCTTTGAGTTTTAGCGAAGCCTCCATAGCGATTGGATACTCATCACCTCGACCTAAGAATAGCGCATGATGTTTATCAACAAAATAACTAGCTAGTTTTTTAATTTGAGGTTCTGCCGTGAGCACTTGCTCAATGCGGTTTGGTAGAATTTGTAGCGCATGCACAATAGCCTGCTCAGTATTTTCAGCCATATTATTTATGCGTCCTAATTTAACAACTAGTAGCAATAAAACCGTTAATTGTGTGGTAAAGGCTTTAGTTGACGCAACACCGATTTCAACCCCCGCCTTGGTTAATAGAACTAAATCTGCTTCGCGCACTAGTGTTGAGGCAGCCACATTACAGATAGCAAGGGTGCTTAGGTAATTATTTTCTTTGGCTAATCGCAATGCAGCGAGTGTGTCAGCTGTTTCACCGGATTGTGAAAGAGTGATAAATAAACTATTTTTGCGACGAGCTGGATTTCGATAACGAAATTCTGATGCAATCTCGACATCACAAGGAATTCCTGCTAAAGCTTCAAACCAATAACGTGCAACCATACCTGCATTATAAGCAGTACCACAGGCAACAATTTGAACATGCTCAACTTGTTTAAAGATGGTTTTGGCCTCATCACCAAGTTCGGAAAAATCAACTTTACCATGTACCATGCGGCCTTCAAGCGTATTTTTTATTGCATTAGGTTGTTCGTAGATCTCTTTTTGCATGTAATGACTGTAGCCAGCTTTACTGCCAGCATCATATTTTGCATCAGATTCTATACATGGCCTTGTTACTTCTTGACGATTTTTGTCTAAGATTGACACCGTACGGTGAGTAATAAGTGCGATATCGCCTTCTTCCAAATAGATAAATTGGCGAGTGACAGGTAGTAGAGCTAGTTGATCGGATGCGATAAAATTCTCACCTACGCCACAACCAATAACTAATGGACTACCTGAACGTGCTGCGACAAGTATATCTGGATTGCGGGTATCCATAATGACTGTACCATAAGCCCCTCGTAGTTGTGGAATGGCTTTTTGTACAGCGTCAAATAAGGAACAATCTTCTGTTGATATGATGTTATGAATTAAATGGGCAATAACTTCACTATCCGTTTCTGAACGAAATTGGTAACCTTTGGAGATTAGCTTTTCACGCAGTGGTTCAAAATTTTCGATAATGCCATTATGCACAACAGCAATAAAATCAGATACATGTGGATGAGCATTGTGTTCGGCTGGTTCACCATGGGTTGCCCAGCGAGTATGAGCAATTCCTGTAGATCCTTTTAGTGGATGCTGTTCAATGGCATCTTTAAGTGCTTGTACTTTGCCAACACGACGAACGCGTTGTAATTCACCTTGTGGTGAAATAATTGCCAGTCCTGCCGAGTCATAACCCCGATATTCTAATCGTTTTAAACCCTCTAATAATATTTCAGAAATATCACGTTTGGCGATAGCTCCTACAATTCCGCACATATTTTATTCCTCATCAGTTAACTTTGTTGGTCTCTTCCAACCAGTAAGTTGTTTTTGTTTAACTCGACTTACGACCAACTCATTCTCATTTACATTATTGGTAACCGTTGTGCCTGCTGCAATAGTTGCACCTTTACCTACTTTTACAGGTGCAATCAATTGCGTATCAGAACCGACAAACACATCATCTTCAATAATAGTTTTAAATTTATTTGCACCGTCATAATTACAGGTGATGGTTCCTGCACCAATGTTAACGTTACTACCAATTTCGCTATCGCCAAGATAGCTTAAGTGCCCAGCTTTACTTGCTTTGCCTAGGTGTGCTTTTTTTAATTCAACAAAGTTACCAACATGGGCTTGTTCATCAAGCTGTGAACCAGGTCGTAGACGGGCGAAAGGTCCGATAGTGCACTGTTTAGCGATAGTTGAATCTTCAATAATGCTATACGGACTGATTCTTGAATTGTCATCAATTGAGCAATTTTTTAAGACACAGCCTGCACCAATAAATACGTTATTGCCTAGTTTGACATTTCCTTCAATAATTACATTACAATCAATCGTAACATCTTTACCATGCAATAGTGTGCCTCGTAAGTCAAAGCGATTTGGATCAAGCAGTGTTACACCCGCTAGTAATAAATTTTGAGCTTGCAGGTGTTGATATTGTCTTTCTAACATTGCCAATTGTAGGCGATTATTAACACCTTCAACTTCAAATTGTTGAACTGGGTGCGAGGTTAAGATTTCATAACCATCTTGGTAAGCAAAAGCAATAATATCGGTTAAGTAGAACTCTTTTTGCACATTATTATTGGTTAAACGTAATAACCAACTTTTCAATAATTTTCCGTTAACTAGCATTATGCCTGTGTTAATTTCGTTGATTCTTTGTTGTTCTGGTGTAGCATCTTTTTGTTCAACAATAGCAACAACTTTGCCATTTTTGCGTTCTATTCGACCATAACCTGTTGGATCTTCAAGAATAACAGTTAATAAAGCGATACCTTGCTGGGGTTTACTGGCAATTAAAGTTTGTAGTGTTTGAGCCGATATAAGCGGAGTGTCGCCATATAAAATTAAGATATCTTCGTCATCTTGAATGTAAGGGATAGCTTGTTGCACAGCATGACCAGTACCTAGTTGTTCAGCTTGATATACCAGTTGCACATGTTGCTCTTTAAGCGCATCTTTAAGCTGTTGTTTGCCATGTCCATAAACAATATTGATGCGATTTGTATTAAGTTGTTGAACTGTATCAATCACATGTTGTAACATCGGCTTGGCGCCAATTTTATGTAAAACTTTAGGTAGGTTGGAATGCATCCGTGTGCCTTTTCCTGCCGCCAAAATAATTGCACTTAGCTTTGGTGGTGAAATTGCCATAATTGGTTCCGATCTGGTTGAATTAGCGTAACACTATAATCAAAATTTTTAATAAAATCATCCCCAATCTTTTAATTTTTATCATAAAAAAAGTAAAATTGATATTTACCAAAGAGTTTAACAAAAGAGGCAGCAAGTTATGAATTCCGCTATAAAAGTTTTATTACTTTATACCACACATGAAAAACAGACATTTAAGATTATGCAACGCATAAAAACACGACTTAATGGTCAATGTGATTGTGATGTTATTGAACTTTTACCTGATACTAAAATCGATTTGACACAATACCAAGCAGCCTTATTGGGAAGTTCGATTCGTTATGGATTTTATAGCAAAGTGATGAAAGCATTTATCGATAAGAATTATCAGCAGTTAAATAGTATGAAGTCTGGATTTTTTGGGGTAAATATGGTTGCAAGAAAACCCAATAAAAATACACCAGAAACAAATTTATATACTAAAAAGTTTTTAGCTAAAATAGCCTGGAAACCAGCTTTTACTGCTGTTTTTGCTGGTGCGCTTTATTATCCTCAATATAATTGGTTTGATCGCAATATGATCCGCTTTATTATGTGGTTAGGGAAAGGTGATACTGATGTAACAAAACCAGTTATTGAATATACAGATTGGGCAAAGGTAGATGAATTTGCCAAACAGTTTTATACTTAAACGTATAGTTACCTGAAACTTTTTTACAAATAAATTGATATTTTTCTAAAGGTATCAAGTGTTCAACTTCTTTTAAAGAAACTTTGTGATATAGATCAACATTTCGGCTAAAAAGGTGTACAATACTGCGCCTATAGAATCTGTCTCCTAATTGGAATTTTAATTGTGATTGAAAATTTAAGAAATATTGCCATTATTGCTCACGTTGACCATGGTAAAACAACATTGGTTGATAAGTTATTAAAACAGTCAGGTACGCTAGATAATCTACGGGGTGACGATAACGAACGCATCATGGACTCTAATGCGCTCGAAAAAGAGCGTGGTATTACCATTTTAGCTAAAAATACTGCTATTGATTGGAATGGTTACCGAATTAATATCGTTGATACCCCAGGACATGCTGATTTTGGCGGTGAAGTTGAACGTGTTATGTCTATGGTTGATTCTGTATTATTGCTCGTTGATGCAATGGATGGACCAATGCCTCAAACACGTTTTGTAACGCAAAAAGCATTTGCTTATGGTTTAAAACCGATTGTGGTTATCAATAAAGTTGACCGCCCAGGTGCTCGCCCTGATTGGGTGGTTGACCAAGTATTTGATCTATTCGTTAATTTAGGAGCTACTGATGAACAGCTAGATTTCCCTATTGTTTATGCTTCTGCATTAATGGGTATTGCGGGCTTAGATCATGAAAATATGGCTGAAGATATGACGCCACTATTTGAAGCGATTGTTAAACATGTTGAACCACCAAAAGTGGATTTAGATGGTCCATTCCAAATGCAAATTTCTCAACTTGATTATAATAATTATGTTGGCGTTATTGGTATTGGTCGTATTAAACGTGGTCGTGTTAAACCAAATCAACAAGTGACTATAGTTGATAGTGAAGGTAACAAACGTACAGGTAAAGTAGGGCAAGTGCTAGGTCATTTAAGGCTGCAACGTTATGAAGCTGAAGTTGCCGAAGCTGGTGATATTATTGCATTAACTGGTCTTGGTGAACTCGGTATCTCTGACACGATTTGTGATAACAGTTGCGTTGAAGCTCTGCCGGCATTAACTGTTGATGAACCAACAGTAACGATGTTCTTTAATGTTAATAGCTCACCATTTGCTGGTAAAGAAGGTAAATATGTAACATCTCGACAAATTCTTGAGCGTTTAAATAAAGAGCTTGTACATAATGTTGCGCTGCGCGTTGAAGAAACTCCAGATCCCGATGCTTTTAGAGTATCTGGTCGTGGTGAATTGCATTTATCAGTACTAATTGAAAATATGCGCCGTGAAGGTTATGAGTTAGGTGTTTCTCGCCCTAAGGTTATTTTTAGAGAAATTGACGGTAAAAAACAAGAACCATTTGAACAAGTTACGCTTGATATTGAAGAACAGCATCAAGGTTCAGTAATGGAAGCCCTTGGTTTACGTAAAGGTGATCTAACAAACATGTTACCAGATGGTAAAGGTCGCGTACGTTTAGATTACGTAATTCCAAGTCGTGGACTTATCGGTTTCAGAACTGAATTTATGACTATGACTTCAGGTACTGGTTTACTTTATTCTACATTTAGTCATTATGATGATATTCGCCCAGGCGAAATTGGCCAGCGTAATAATGGCGTAATGATTTCTAACGGTACAGGTAAAGCATTGGCTTATGCGTTATATGGTTTACAAGACCGTGGTAAGTTATTCCTAGGTCATGGTGCTGAAGTATATGAAGGGCAAATCATTGGTATACATACTCGTTCAAACGATTTAACTGTTAACTGTTTAACAGGTAAAAAATTAACCAATATGCGAGCATCAGGTACTGATGAAGCAACAACACTTTCACCACCAATTAAAATGTCATTGGAACAAGCGTTAGAGTTTATTGACGATGATGAATTAGTTGAAGTAACACCGTTATCTATCCGTCTTCGTAAACGTCATTTGACGGAAAATGACCGAAAACGTGCATTTAGAAGTGGTAACAAAGACTAATTAATATTAGTCCTATCGTAATATGAAAACCTCGCTATTTAGCGAGGTTTTTTTTGGCTTTTACTCTAGCAATGGCATCGGCGATAGACTGTTTTCGGTCGATCGATGTGCTAGTTTTGTTTGCCATCGGTGTGGTCCGAGGAAACAAAATTGTTGGCGGCACCAATTGGTTGTGATTTAATCGCTGTTGCTTTTTCTCAGTTAGCGCTAACTCTTCTGATTCACTTAATACAGTGCCTAAGGTACTTAATGTAATACAGTCTGTTGGACAGGTATTAATACAATTACTACACGAGGTACATAACTGTGGCAAAATAGTGTGTAATACTTGCTTACTGCCGACAATGGCATCAGTTGGGCAAACACGAATGCATTTGCCACAGCCAATACAGTTTTCTTCGTCAATAAATGCTTTATATTGTTCTTGGGTTTGCATAATCACTTCTTGCATTAACTTAAACCTACAATATTACCATCCTTGTCAATATCAATATGCCTATAAGCAGGATTAGTACCAAGCCCTGGCATGGTCATCACATTTCCAGCGTAAACACGAATAAAGCCAGCCCCTGCTGAAATAGCCAAATGGCTGATATCAACGTCAAAATTAGTTGGTACATTTTTTAAGTTAGCATCGGCACTAATTGACATTGGTGTTTTAGCAATACAAAGAGGCAAATGATCCAGTTTTAATTCTTCGATCTCTTTGATGTTTTCCAGTGCAGTGGCTGATAAATTAGCTTTGTTAGCACCATATTTTTTTACCATGGTTTGAATCTTATCTGCGAGTGGCATATTATCAGGATAAGGCAATTTAATTTCACTTGGCATTTCACACGCTTTAATAACATGTTTTGCTAATTTTTCAGCGCCTTTACCGCCTTGAGTAAAGACTTCACTCACTTCACAGGCAAATGCACCGTGTTCAATCGCATATTTTTGTAAAAACGCTAATTCTTCTTCACTATCGTGTGGAAAGCGATTAATAGCGACAATTACTTGTAATCCATAGCTTTTGGCATTGTTGATATGCCATGCTAAATTGGCAGCACCAATTTTAAGTAATTCAACGTTTGACTCAGAAATTTCTTTTGGAATTGCTTGCCCAGGTTTAATATTATATTTACCACTGTTAGATTTTAAACTACGAACTGTTGCAACAAGAACTACACATGAAGCTTTAATGCCAGCTTGGCGATATTTGATATTAAAGAATTTTTCCATACCCATATCCGAACCAAAGCCCGCTTCAGTCACGACATAATCAGCAAGTTGTAAAGCAATGCGATCGGCAATGACAGATGAGTTACCATGAGCAATATTAGCAAAAGGCCCAGCATGAATAAGTACCGGTGTATTTTCAACAGTTTGCATTAGGTTTGGATTAATCGCATTTTTAAGTAACACAGTCATGGCGCCAGCAACTTCAAGTTGTTCTGCGGTGATCGCCTCGCCTTGGATACTATAAGCTAAAATAATGCGTCCAATGCGCGTACGCATATCTTGTAAATCTGATGCTAAGGCTAAAATTGCCATGAGTTCTGACGCTGCGGTAATTTCAAATCCATCTTGGCGCGTAATACCATTAACGCCACCGCCAACACCGACAGTTATTTTGCGAAGTGAACGATCGTTATGATCTATCACTCGCTTCCACACAATGCGATTTACATCAATGTTTAGACGCGGTAAACCTGTTTGTGCAGTAAATTCATCACCTAAACGTTCTTCATGATAAAGCCTTGAATCTAAAGCAGCCGAAGCTAAATCATGTGCGGCAGTAATGGCATGAATGTCACCTGTTAAGTGTAGATTTAATGTTTCCATTGGCAAAACCTCGGCTTTACCACCGCCAGCAGCACCACCTTTAACACCAAATACAGGACCTAAACTTGGTTGACGGATACAAGCGATTGCTGACTTACCAATATAATTTAAGCCCTCACTTAGCCCGATAGTATTAACTGTTTTACCCTCACCAAGTGGCGTCGGCGTGATAGCAGTAACTAATACCAATTTACCGTTAGGTTTGTTTGGTTTGGTTTTAAGAATGGATAGATCAACTTTTGCCACATGCTTGCCGTAAGGCAGGACAAATTCTTCTGGAATGTTGCATTGTTTAGCTATTTCGGTAATTGGATGTAATGGCATATTAATTCTCATCTAACAGTAATTTGGGTTATCAGTATAAATAATTTGATTTGCCGAATAAAGCGACAATTTTATCTTTATCGTTTTTCGGCACAATTCACAATTATCTTGTTATAATTACTAAATCTATTCAATCAACATATATTTCATTAAAGGATAATAATTAAATGAATTGGTTTTCTGAGTATTCACTTTTTTTAGCTGAAACAGCAACAGTTGTTATAGCAATTTTAGCTGTACTTGTTTTTATATTAAGCCAACGCCGTAAATCAGCAACGGTGGCAGGGCGGTTATCGGTTAAAGATATTAGCCAAGAATATGAACAAGTTAAAGACGACATGTTAATGTCAAGCATGGACGAGTTAGAAGCTAAGCTGTTTATGAAAGATCTTAAAAAACAGAAAAAAAATGAGAGAAAGCAAGCGAAATTAGCAGCTAAACAAAAAAAGAAACAAGCTAAAAATCAAGAAAAATCTGCCGAACAAACTTCGTCAGATTCAGATAATGTAGCGAAACCAGTAGAAAGTAATACAAACCAACAAGTTAAACCTAAATTATTTGTATTATCTTTCAATGGCAGCATGAACGCACACGAAGTTGAAGAATTACGCCAAGAAATCACTGCTGTATTAGCTGTTATTAAGCCTGAAGATAAAGTTGTCATTAAGCTTGAAAGCCCAGGTGGCGTGGTTCACGGTTATGGTCTTGCTGCATCGCAATTATTACGGTTTAGACAGCGTGATATACCTTTCACTGTAGTGGTTGATAAAGTTGCGGCAAGTGGGGGATATATGATGGCTTGTACCGCTAACAAAATTGTGGCAGCACCATTTGCAATTGTGGGTTCAATTGGTGTGGTTGCGCAGATCCCTAATTTTAACCGCTTACTCAAAAAACATGATGTAGATATTGAATTACAAACGGCAGGTGCGTATAAGCGTACATTGACGATGTTTGGTGAAAATACCGAAGAAGGACGTCAAAAATTCAAACAAGAATTAGAAGAAACTCATCTTTTATTTAAAGACTTTGTTAAAGAGTATCGCCCAAATGTTGATATCGAACAAGTTGCAACAGGCGAACACTGGTTTGCAACTCAAGCTAAAAATAAAGGCTTAGTTGACGAAATCAGTACGAGTGATGACTTTATTTTATCTCACTTAGAAACACATAAAATTATCTCAGTTTGCTATCAACGTAGGCAAAAGCTATCGGAAAGAATTTCGAAGAACGTGATGAAAAGTGTAGAAAGATTGTTTTTCAGACAAGAAAACGGGCTGTAATAGCCCTTTTTTATTTAGCAAATACTTATATCCTCTTAGACCTAAAATTCAAAAATCATAAATTAAGCTCACTTTTGACGTAAAAGTTTATCAGCAACTGATTAATTTTTAACGATAGCATTAATTGCCAAAACTGAATATCCATTATTCTAAATAGGTTTAATATATAAGCAATCCATAAAAATTAATGGATAAACTCTTTCCTTTAATTACATTTCTTTATGTTTCTCCTTGAGGACAATTAATATGTTTCAATGGCTTTCAAATTGGGTTTTAGATGGACTTAAACACTCCCCAGAAATTCTATTATTTTTATCGTTAAGTTTAGGGTATTTAATTGGTGGCATTCGAATGGGTAAATTCCAACTCGGTGGTGTTGCCGGTTCGTTACTTGTCGCTGTTGCTTTAAGTGTTTTTGGCGTTACTATTGATGCTGGGGTTAAGTCGATTCTCTTTGCACTATTTATTTATGCTGTGGGTTATGAAAGTGGTCCTCAGTTTTTCCGTTCATTAGGTGTGAAAACATTACGCGAAATATTCTTAGCATTATTTATTGCTGTCGCAAGCTTTGTGACTGTTGTAATTTTAGCTAAAATATTCAATTTAGACAAAGGCCTTGCTGCTGGTTTAGCTGCAGGAGGATTGACCCAATCAGCCATTATGGGCACAGCCTCTGATGCATTAAGTCAGCTTGGATTAAGTGCTGAAGAATTAAGTAAAATGCAAGCTAATGTCACTATTGGTTATGCAGTCACTTATATATTTGGTTCACTAGGTGCCATTATAGTGTGTGTCAATATTCTACCAAAAATAATGGGTAGAGATATTGGCGATGATGCAATTAAAGCACAAGCAGAACAGCTTCATGGTTCGCTCTTATTGGGCAATGATCAAAATTTAGCTTTATCTGATATTAGTGGTCGTTTGTATCGTATTACCAATAAAATCAACCAAACTGTTTCCCATATTGAACAAGCTGTAAATGGTATCAGTATTGAACGTATTAAACGTGGCAATAAAATAATAGAAGCAACCCCTGAAACAGTATTAAAGTCAAAAGATATCATTCTGGTTGTGGGTCATCGTGACGCTATGATTAAAGCACAAGATCTACTTGGTAGCGAAGTAAATTCAGCATCAGGTATGGATGTAGTGATGAACAAACTAGATGTTGAAATGCGTAATAGCCGTTATGTGGATCAAAATCTTACTCAAGTACTTCAATCTGACGAAGTTATGAAATTAAAACATGGAATATACCTTTTGGCTATTCATCGTGATGGACAATCCCTTCCACTTAATAACGATATTAATTTAAAACTTGGTGATGTTATTACTATTTATGGTGCTGATGGTGATCTTCGTCGTGTTGTGGATAAAATTGGTGCTCCAATCACTAAAAGTGAAAAAACTGACTGGATATTTCATGGTTTAGGGCTTGTTGTAGGTCTTATTATTGGTTTAATCGTTATACGTGTTAGCGATATTCCTATTACATTAGGAGCTGGTGGTGGTGCGCTTTTATCAGGATTATTATTTGGCTGGTATCGCTCTGTTCATCAAACTATCGGTAACATACCAACTGGTGCTGTGCAACTTTTAAAAGATTTTGGCTTGGCAGGTTTTGTGGCGGTTGTTGGTTTAAGTTCTGGTCTTCAAGCGATTAATACTATTAAAGAACAAGGTTTATCCCTATTTTTAATTGGTGTTGTTGTTACTTTATTGCCAATGTTACTTGCCATTTATTTTGGTAAATATGTACTAGGCTATAAAAATGTAGCGGTGTTTGCTGGTGCTTTAGCGGGTTCGCGTAGTGCTAATCCTGCTTTTGGTGAAGTGCTAAATAAAGCCGGTAACTCAACACCAACCAACTCTTTTGCCATTACTTATGCTTTAGCTAATGTTTTCCTAACTTTATTAGGACCATTAGTTGTTGCTTTTGTTTAATTGATCCATCAAATTAAGGATACAAATGTATGAAAAACAAAACAGAATACAGTCAATATGCTAATTTAAGTCCTTTTGAATTAAAAGATAACTTAATTAAACTGGCACAAAGTCATACCGATCGCGTAATGTTAAATGCAGGTAGAGGCAATCCCAACTTTCTTGCTACTTGGCCTCGCCAAGCTTTTTTCCAATTAGGTGTATTTGCAACCCAAGAATCCGAAATGTCATTTTCATATTTAAATGAAGGTATTGGTGGCATGCCAATTAAAGCAGGACTAACAGGACGCTTTGAACATTTTATTTGCCAAAATTACAACACTCCTGGTGTTGCCTTTTTAGGTAAGGCATTTTCTTATATTCGTGATCAACTAGGGCTTGACGAAAACGCCTTTTTACAAGAAATGGTAGAAGGTATTTTAGGATGTAATTATCCAGTACCAGATAGAATGCTACATTTTAGTGAAGATGTGGTTAAAGCATATGTTTTACAACAAATGGGTGCTCAATATCTGGATCGTAATGATATAGATTTATTTGCTGTTGAAGGTGGCACAGCTGCCATGGCTTATATTTTTAACTCAATGAAAGAAAATGGATTAATCCAAAAAGGTGACAAAATTGCCATTGGCGCACCTATATTCACGCCTTATCTCGAAATTCCTGAACTTAATGATTACCAATTAGTTGAGGTATTAATCAATTCTGATCCTAACTCAAATTGGCAGTATCCTGAGTCAGAATTGCGTAAATTAGAAGATCCAGCAATTAAAGCCTTTTTTGTTGTTAATCCTTCAAATCCACCATCAGTTAAAATTGATGATAAAAGTTTAAAAATCATTGCTGAGATTGTTAAAAAACGCCCTGAATTGATCATTTTGACTGATGACGTTTATGGAACATTTGCCGATGATTTCCAATCTTTATTTGCAATTTGCCCTCAAAATACTATTTTAGTTTATTCATTCTCTAAATATTTTGGTGCTACAGGTTGGCGTTTAGGTGTTATTGCAACAGCACATGATAATGTAATAGATAAAGCCATTAAAGCGTTACCAAGCAAAACCAAACAGATCTTAAATAAACGATATAGCTCAATTGTTACTGACCCTGAAAATCTAAAATTTATAGACCGCTTAGTAGCCGATAGTCGTGCGGTTGCATTAAACCATACTGCTGGACTATCAACACCACAGCAAGTACAAATGGTATTATTTGCATTATGTGAAATGATGGATAGTGATCAAAGCTATAAAACAGCATTAAAATCGCTAATTCGACGCCGCGCAGCATCACTTTATCAACATTTAGGTCTTAAACATCAAACCGATGAAAACAGTGTAGATTATTACACTCTAGTGGATCTTGAACATATTTGCCGAGAATTATATGACGATAAATTTGCTAAATGGATCCTAAAAAATAAAAATCCATCTGAAATGTTATTCAGAATTGCTGATGAAGCAGGTGTTGTATTACTACCTGGTAAGGGATTTGCTGTAGAACATCCTTCTGCTCGAGCATCGTTAGCAAACTTAAATGAATATCAATATGCCGCAATTGGATTATCAATGCGTAAATTAGCAGAAGAATATTATGCTGAATATAAAGCGAAGAATTAATAGTCAAATATTTAAATCAATAAACTTAATTAATACCCTAGCTAGTCTAGGGTTTTATTCAACCAAAATGTTGTAAATTTTCTACTACCGATGTATCCAAAAGTAACAGTATTACGACAATCTATCTTTTGGGAAAAATATAAAATCAATATACTACCTGAGTTATGTAAAACGAAAAATAGACCTATCTTTATAACGTTTAAAGGTTAATATAACCATTTATACGTGTCGTCAAAATATGCCGACAAATAAGCGTGCATAACATGTCAAACAAGCATTTTGGAGGTGGAAGTGTTAGGTATTTTGTCAAGAATAAAAATATAGCTGATTTGTCAAAATCGAAATAAAGTCAAATATTATCATTCAACTACTTTGATCGTTTTTGATAAGTTAACACTAAACTTCTATCTTTAATTTATATATAATGTTGGCTCAATACTTAGATTGTAGATATCAATTTCGGAGCCTTTCATGCAGCAGTTTCGTCCTATCCGTCGTGCTTTACTTAGTGTGTCCGACAAAACCGGTATTTTAGAATTTGCAAAAGCCTTATCAGAACGTAATGTGGAACTCCTTTCGACTGGGGGAACAGCAAAATTATTAATGGAAAACCAAATACCTGTTATTGAAGTATCCAATTACACTGGTTTCCCTGAAATGATGGACGGGCGAGTTAAAACCTTACATCCTAAAATCCATGGGGCAATTTTAGGGCGACGGGGTATTGATGATGCTATTATGCAACAACACCAAATTGCACCGATTGATATGGTGGTTGTTAATCTTTACCCCTTTGCGCAAACTGTCGCTAAACCAGATTGTACGTTAGATGATGCGGTTGAAAACATTGACATTGGTGGTCCGACAATGGTTCGATCTGCTGCCAAAAATCATAAAGATGTTGCCATTGTAGTTGATTGTGGTGATTATGAAAATATCATCAATATGATGGATAGTAACCAAAACTCGCTTTCATTTAAATACCGTTTTAACCTTGCAATTAAAGCCTTTGAACACACGGCTAAATATGATGGTATGATTGCCAACTATTTTGGGCAATTAGTGCCACCTTACATGGGTGAAACCAATCAACCATCGGGCGAATTTCCTCGAACTTTAAATCTACAATTCATTAAAAAACAGAATATGCGTTACGGTGAAAACGCACATCAGCAAGCGGCTTTTTATGTTGAGCAAGATGTCAAAGAAGCCTCGATTGCAACAGCAAACCAGTTGCAAGGTAAAGCCCTTTCTTATAACAATATTGCTGATACTGACGCTGCGCTTGAATGTGTAAAATCATTTGATGAGCCAGCGTGTGTGATTGTAAAACATGCTAATCCTTGTGGTGTAGCGGTTAGTGATAATATTTTACATGCTTATGAAAAAGCCTTTAAAACTGATCCAACTTCAGCTTTTGGTGGCATTATAGCCTTTAATCGACAACTTGATGCAGATACCGCAAAAGCCATTGTTGATAAACAATTTGTAGAAGTAATTATTGCCCCATCAGTTAGCCAAGAAGCTTTAACCATTACTCAAGCTAAAAAAAATGTGCGTGTACTTGAATGTGGTGAGTGGTCAACACCAGCATCAGTAAGTTTAGATTTTAAACGTGTCAATGGCGGTTTATTAGTGCAAGATCGCGATCTAGGTATGATATCGCCAAATGAATTAACTGTAGTAACCAAACGTAAACCAACTGCTCAAGAGCTTTCAGATGCGCTATTTTGTTGGAAAGTGGCAAAATTTGTTAAGTCAAATGCCATTGTCTATGCAAAAGATAATATGACAATTGGTATTGGAGCAGGGCAGATGAGTCGTGTTTACTCTGCTAAGATAGCCGGAATTAAAGCTAAAGATGAAAATTTAAACGTTGCTGGATCAGTTGTTGCTTCAGATGCGTTTTTCCCATTTAGAGATGGAGTCGATGCCGCTGCTGCCGTAGGTGTGACTTGTGTGATTCAACCCGGTGGTTCGATTCGAGATGATGAAGTGATCCAAGCCGCAAATGAGCACAATATCGCGATGATCTTTACTAAAATGCGTCATTTTAGGCATTAATTGTGTGATCACTTTGTTAGTTTTTTAAAAATTAGTTATCTATATATATCTTTATATTATGAAAGGCATCTTAAAAGGATCTTTTATGAAAGTATTAGTAATTGGTAATGGTGGGCGTGAACATGCGCTTGCTTGGAAAGCAGCACAATCTCCATTGGTTTCTAAAGTTTTTGTTGCACCTGGCAATGCTGGTACTGCGCTGGAACCAAGTTTAGAAAATATTAATATCAAAGCCACCGATGTGAGTGGACTGCTTAACTTTGCCCAGCAACAGCAAGTGGATTTGACCATTGTTGGTCCTGAAGCACCACTGGTTATTGGCATTGTTGATAGCTTCCAAAAAGCAGGATTGAAAATCTTCGGTCCAACAAAATCGGCCGCTCAACTGGAAGGGTCAAAAGCTTTTACTAAAGATTTTTTAGCACGTCATAAAATTCCAACAGCTGAATATCAAAACTTTACTGAAGTTGAACCAGCAATTGCTTATATCCGTGAAAAGGGCGCACCGATCGTGATTAAAGCCGATGGACTTGCGGCTGGTAAAGGCGTTATTGTTGCCATGACACTAAAAGAGGCCGAAGACGCCGTTCGTGACATGTTAGCTGGAAATGCCTTTGGTGATGCAGGTCACCGAGTAGTGATTGAAGAGTTTCTCGAGGGTGAAGAATCTAGCTTTATTGTCATGGTGGATGGTAAACATGTAGAGCCAATGGCAACTAGCCAAGATCATAAACGTGTTGGCGATGGAGATACAGGCTTAAACACGGGTGGCATGGGCGCGTATTCGCCAGCTCCTGTTGTAACTGATGCGGTTTTTGCAAAGGTAATGGATGAAATCATTTATCCAACGGTCAATGGTATGGCGCAAGAAGGCAACGTCTATGTCGGCTTTTTATATGCTGGCTTAATGATTGACAAAAACGGCAATCCCAAAGTTATTGAATTCAACTGCCGATTTGGCGATCCTGAAACACAGCCGATAATGATGCGAATGCAATCAGATTTGGTCAAACTTTGCTTAGCGGCGGTAGAAGGCAAATTAGATACGGTCAAATCAAAATGGGATCCAAGATCCGCATTAGGTGTAGTGCTAGCTGCAGGCGGTTACCCGGGTGAATATCATACCCAAGATATAATTCTTGGACTACCGGCAGAATCAACCGAAGATTGCAAAATTTTCCATGCGGGTACTAGTTTAGAAAAAGGGCGAGTCTACACCAACGGTGGACGGGTATTATGCGTAACCGCACTTGGCAACACAGTACTTGAAGCTCAACAACGTGCTTATCAGCAAGCCAAAGACATCTATTGGCATGGTTGTTTTTATCGCCATGATATTGGCTACCGTGCAATTGAGCGGGAAAAAAATAAATAACCGTTTATGAAAAATTGGTTTATTAAAAAACAATAAATAAAAAGTTCAATAAAATCAATAATCTACCTGAATGTTTTTGCCTTGGGTAGAGTGTTTGATAGCGCTAAGTGCTTTATCATTTTGATATAAAATAGCTTAAATAGTATGATGTCACCGTTGCGATTTGCTACTCTCAAAGCTCAAAATATCAGAATTTTAGCTAAATTTTTAAATAAAAAATGTATCCTAAAAGCTGTCATAATCCTAAAACAATAACACTCACTTTTAACAAAAATTAACCAAAAATTATCTAAAAGCTAGCAAAAATTTACATAAACGGTTATAATTTCATCAATTTAAAATTAGTTAATTTAATTATAAGGTTAATATAGAAACCAATAAACTTAATCGACAGGTGGAACGTAATGCAGTATCATTTTAGACACAAGCAGAGGCAAGCCAATGTCTTAAATTTATTAAATAACCAAGCTAGATGTAGTGTTACACAAATCTTGTTTATCTTATCAAAGTTATCTTTAAAATTTTTATCGAAATCACTTGCTAAATTTCCGTTTTCATTGACACTACTACTATTATTGCCGTATTCATTGGAATCGCAGGCATTATCGGCCACGACTTCTAAACGTATTAATGGTACTGTACCTTATTTAACTTTTGAGGATGGTACTACCAAAGTGATTACAACAGATGACTTATTAAGTATTAGGTTATCAGATGGTCGTACACTCACACCGCAAAACAATTCTTCATCATCAACAAATCCCATTGAGCTACCCGCATCAGGTCAAAGTTTTGAAAATATTGACATGATAGTACCGACATCAACCAATTCTGTGAACCTTAGCGATTTAGTCGCACAGGGTAATTGGGGTGATGATGATGGTGATGGACAAGATGGCGGGGTAATGGCAGAAGGAAGTATAACGCTTAGTATCACAGATAAAAATAACCAAACGGTTAGTCGTAATGAAGTATTAACGATAAGTAATGCACCTTATAAAGTAAAATTAAGTAGTACAGGGGGATCTTTAAGCACACAATACGGGGAACCAAAAGCTAATACCTTCACAGAAGGTAGTGAAACATATTACATCAAACCAAAGGTTACAGTAGGCGTCAATTTCGTAAGACCTAATTTGCAATTTGGAACAGACATTTACGCGGGTCCAGCTTACGAATGGAACCCTGATAAAGGATTTTTAGTTCAACCAACCAATTCAGTATCATACGCGTTAAATTTTCCGACTACGGGTGCTGATGGATTATATTTTGATTTAGACATAGTTGGAGTAGATGCAAGTCAGTTGACTTGGGAGCCAGTCACGCATGAAGGAATAACCGCTACGGTGACAAGGACAACCGCTAGCGATAGTTGGATTCCTAATGGTTCAGAAACAGTAACGCGTGTTACTCTAACGGGTCCAGAGGCTAAAGCACAATGGGATAGTGCTAATCCAGATCCAATTACAATCCCAAATTTACCGAAAGAATTTGAATTAAAAGGCAAGGATAGTAGTGGTAATGTGGTGGTAAAATACGGATTTTCTTTGCAGAAGTGGTTTGTCAATCGAGGAATTAGATCAGATATCTATCCTAATAGCGTATCTTGGTGTAGTAGTTTAGGTTATCGAATTCCACAAATAAGGGATCTTACTAATACATACAGTTCTGCTTGGGGAAATGATTGGCAAGGAGCTGTACCGCCATCCTCTAATAATGGTTCTTACCAACGACGAATAGGGGCTGGATTAGCCACAGAGTGGGGTAACATGATGTATTATACTAATACAGGTTTTGAATACAGCATGTACAACTGGACTAGTGATAGTATAGGAGGAACAGGCTACTATATGTACACAGTGGATTTGTCGAATGGTATTGTTAACTACTCCACAAGCTTCTCTTCTATTGTTTGTGTCACTCCTTAGTTTTTTATATTTAACCTAAACTGAGGACACTCAACCAAAGAACAAGGTCCTGTGTAAGACCAGACGATACGCACAATAGATTTTAAAAGCTTGCGCTTTTTCTAATAAATAGCAAAAGCGCTTTGCAAAAATAAAAAACAAAATTTAACTTAACAAACGAAAGATAATCTATAACTATTTAATCCCATCAAAAAAAATAAAAATTAAATAAAATCAATAGTTTTCCTGAGGTGTTTTTTATAAGGTCATCTTAATAAATATTTTCAATGCTTTTCTTAAAGACTTAATTTTTTTTCTATTCATTATCAAAGTTTTTTGGATCACTATAGGTAATTTATGTATTGTATATAGTGAGCAATTACTTTATCGTCATCATTTTACTAATTCAAACTAATAATAGAAACTAAAGTTTAATTTCTTTATTTGCCAATGAAATAAAACACAATAGCGAAGCAAATGTCAGAATGGTTACAGTGCCCCATACCGTTCGCCATCCGTAGCTATGGGCGATATCAGCAATGATAATAGGAGTTAGAAACGAAGTGATAAATACGGTAGTGCCAATCATACCCAAGGCTGTTCCCGCACGTTCAATGCCCGCTTTAACTGCTACCTCGGTATAAGCAATACCGTGCCACGCATGGCCAAATAACCCCGTTAACACAATAAATATAATGCCGATATATGTATTACTCACCATTAAACAAAGCATTAAAGATGCCATTCCACCAAGTATGGCGTAATATTTTAATAAGGAAATACGATTCTTTTTTTTGTCTTTATAGTAACCTGACCAGATCCTGAGCAGCCCACCACCAATCTGAACACCAATAAGAATAATAGCAATTGATGCTAAATCAATATGTAGGTTATCACGCATATAGATGCTACCAAATGTGAGTACTGCCATTTGAGGTACCGTTAGAAAACCCGCAGCCATAACGACCCTCCAAACTGCCCCAGTTTTTAGTGGGGAGGGGATAGTGAGGGTTGATTTTGGTGTATATTTTGATTCACTATGTTTAGTGTTGATAAACAATACAACTACAAGACCAACGCTAAAGCCTGTGGTAGCTAATACAATAAACATCAGTTCAAATCCATATGAATAGGATAACCAAGGCAGTAGTCCAGTTCCAATCGCACCGCCAACTGGGATTGCGGTTTGACGAACACTCATAGCAAATCCACGTTCACTATCATCAAACCATGACATCACAGTTCTGCCAGATGATGAGTTAATACTACCGCTGAAAGCTCCTGTTACAACTAGTGCTACTCCCAAATGTAAATATTTAACACCACCACCAAGTGAAGCTTCTGGCGTGAGTGATATAGCGATTAAGGCATACATTATAGCTGACGACCATAACCCAAAAATCAAAACCTTTTTGTCACCTAATTTATCTGTCAAGATCCCCCAAATTATCTCTGAAGCTGCAACACCTAATCCCATTGCTCCTAAAACGAAACCAAGTTCGTATAATGAAAAATGATAAGCATCTCGCATTAAAATTCCAGTAATGGGTATGCCAGCAAAACCCATTGCAAATGTTGCTTGTGCCAGAACACCAATTCCAAGCACAAACCAACGATAATTATTTTTTTATCCATTTAATTTTTCCTTACTTAATTGCATACCAATTGGTATGTTTTGATTTGTGGTATTCTATTTATTTGTATAAGTAAAATTAAATAAATTTCAGTGAATTATTTGCATTTATTAATTATTTTAATTTTAATTAGTATATAGGGTGTTTTTTGTGTTACCGTACCAATTAGTATGTTTTATTAATATAATTGGAGGTAATAATGACTAATGTAGCAATTAATGGTTTTGGTCGTATTGGGCGTAGTTTTGTCCGTGCATTGCAGGATTGTTCACACGACATAAAAATTGTTGCGATCAATGATCTGGGTTCAATTGATCAGCTCGCTCATCTTTTAAAATATGACACAACATTTGGACGTTTTACTAAAAGTATTGATGTAAAAAAAGGTTGTTTAATTATTGACGGTCAAGAAATTGCGGTATATCAAGAACGTGATCCTGAGTCTCTCCCATGGGCTAAACATCAAGTTGATGTGGTATTAGAATCAACAGGTGTATTTAATGATGGCACAAGAGCACAGTCTCATATTAAAGCTGGAGCTAAAAAAGTGCTCATTTCTGCTCCAGCAAAAAATGTCGATTTAACTATTGTTCAGGGGGTGAATGAGCATTTATATAACAAAGATGAACACCACATTATTTCTAATGCTTCATGTACAACAAATTGTTTAGCTCCTTTAGTTAAAGTGTTACATGAGAATTTTGGAATTAAATCAGGCTTTATGACAACCATTCATGCTTATACGCAGGATCAAAATCTTCAGGACGCACCGCATAGGGATATGAGGCGAGCACGAAGTGCAGCGCAAAATATTGTTCCAACTTCAACTGGTGCTGCGCAGTCAATTGGACTTGTTTTTCCTGAATTAAAAGGCAAATTAGATGGTGGTTCGGTGCGTGTTCCTGTCATTACTGGATCCATGATAGATCTTACATTAAATCTAGAGAAAGAAGTGACAGTACAATTAGTAAATGATACTATCAAAAAAGCTGTAAACTTGAAAAAAATGGATGGTATTCTTGCCTATACAGAAGATGAAATTGTTTCTTCTGATATTATTGGCAATCCAGCTTCCTCTATTTTTGATTCTAAGCTAACTAAAGTAATGGATGGTACTTTACTCAAAGTTGTCAGTTGGTACGACAATGAATGGGGTTTTTCAAATCGTTTGGTGGATACCATTTTACAAATTAAATAATTAGTTAATTAAACATACCGTCAATTGATGGTGTGTTGAGTTATAGCAATATGAATAACGAACAAAAAACTAAACAAAATTCCAGAGAAAAGCTCATTATTGCTATGGCTGATCTCTTATTAGAAAAAGGTCTAGCAAATACTAGCCCTAAAGATATTTTAAAGCGGTCAGGTGTTGGACAAGGTAGTCTTTACCACCATTTCAACGGTAAAGAAGATTTGGCTTTATATGCTATAACTTATAATGTAGAACAGTTAATAAGCATAAATGCTTCAGTACTAAATACTGATACAAATGCTTATAATAAACTGTCAAATTTGCTATTAAAACCTCGTAATATACAACGAGGCTGTTTAGTTGGTCAAATGGCACGGGATCGGTCTATTATGACAAATCCTCATTTAGCGGCAGAAGTTACACGCGGATTTTTGACAATGAAACAAACGTTAGAAAATCTTATAAGAATGGGAATTTCGGATGGAAGTATTTCTAATATTCTTGCACCGTTAGAAGCAGTAACACTGATCATATCCACTTTGCAAGGCGCTTATATTTCAGCAAAAGGATTGCAAGATGATTCCTATTTTCACCTAACAATCAATCCGCTATTGAAAATATTTACGCCAAAATCATAACTCATTTTTTATTTATTGTTTTTCTCTATTTCACAATGGACATAAACCACTCCACCGTTTTTGGATCCTGATGCGAGAAGAATAAGCTATGACCTGTATCTAAAGCCGCTATACTTGCCATTTCTTGATTTGAAAGTGAGAAGTTAAATACATCAAAGTTTTCTTCCATTCGTTCTTTTCGGGTCGATTTAGGAATGACAACAATACCATTTTGAATCAGAAAACGCAGTGCAACTTGTGCAACTGATTTTTGATGTTTTTTGCCAATTTCAATAAGTACTGGGTTTTCAAAAAAATTGTTTTTACCTTCGGCAAATGGTCCCCATGATATTATTTGTGTATTTAGCTTTTGCATCACTTCGCGTGCTACTTTTTGTTGTTGAAATACATGTGTTTCAACTTGATTAGCCGCTGGTTTTATACGAACAAAATGGTTTAAATCAATAAGGCGATCTGGATAAAAATTGCTAACGCCGATGGCTTTAGCCTTGCCTTGTTCGTAAGCTTCTTCCATTAATCGGTAAGCATAATAGTAGTCATTAAATGGCTGGTGAATTAATAATAAATCAATATAATCTGTTTTTAATTTGCGTAATGATTCTTCTATTGATTGCTTGGCTTTGTAGTTAGCGTTGGTGATCCATATTTTTGTGGTAATAATAGTTCTTGGCGGGGAATGCCACATTTTGTATGGCATTGCCAACCTGACGTATTTTAAAAATTAAGACCTGTTTTAGATGGACGGTAAATCCATCTAACATTCATTATTTAGCCAAATTTAAAATATTAGCAATGACCTGCTTGCTATAAATGTCGCTCATTTGCCAATCAATAGCGTTTTGTGCTGCATTGTCTACGATCAGTTTTAGATCCTGTTGGTTAATATTAAGTTGCTCAAGTGTAGTTGGTGTGCCTATTTTGTCAAACCAGGCTCTTAATGCTTCAATACCTTGTTCAGCCGTTGATAAACCAAAAATCTCTTTAGCAAAACGTTGGAACTGTTTTGGATTACGATCGTGATACCAAGTCATCCAAGCTGGCATAACAACTGATAATCCAGCACCGTGTGGTACATCACAGATTGCACTCATTGCATGTTCGATCATATGGTTGGGGTAGCTAAAGCCAGCTGTACCTAGATAGGTTAAACCATTTAAAGCCAGCGTTGCCGCCCAAGCAAATTCACCACGTGCATCTAAATCATTGGGATTTTGTAGAAGTATTTCGGTGGTACGGATCACGGTTTTTATATTAGCTTCGATTTGTAAATTAATGAGTTCAGGCTGTATCGATGCAGTAAAGTACCCTTCAATGGAATGGGCGATAATATCAGCGGCCGAATACACTAGATAATCACAACTGATTGTGGTTTGAAGTTGAGGATTAATTACCGATACTTTCGGAAATAAACTAAAACCATGAATTGGATATTTTTGTTTAGTTTTTTCGTTTGTGACAACACCACCATTGTTCATTTCACTACCAGTTGCAGCTAAGGTCATTATATCAAATATATTAAGTGCTTTGGTTACTGGGGAGCCAGTAAAGAAGTCCCATACATCTCCATCGTATAAACTACCAGCGGCAATCGCTTTTGCACTATCTAAGCAGGAGCCACCGCCAATACTAAGTACGCTATCGGCGCCAAATTTTTTAGCGATAGTGATCCCCTCTTGAACTTTGCTTAAAATGGGATTACTTTTAATTTTACTACATTCGGTGAATTCAATGCCGTATTCACGCAAGCTTGCTGTTACATTATCAAATAAACCAGATTGTTTGATGCGATCACTACCAAAGACAATTAATACTCTCTTGGCACCAAACTCCTTCATATAGCGACCCATGTTTTTTTCTTTATCGATACCAAATTCTATACGAGTTGGATTTTGAAAACTAAATTCATACATCGTGTTATTCCTTATACTAGACGTTTAATAAAAATTAGTCGGTTAGATCCCACCAAAATTTTGCTGTGGCACCGCCATCAATTAACATATCACTACCAGTAATATAAGCTCCTTTTTCGGACATAATGAGTTCGGCTAGGTTAGCAATTTCATCTGGCGATCCACCACGACCTACTGGTAATTCTTTAAGCATTTTGCGGTAAAAATCTTTACGATCGCCATTGAGTTCTTCATTGGCTAAAGGTGTATGGATAATACCTGCACTAATACAGTTTATTCTTGCACCACGATGCCTCCAGTTGACCGCTTCTGCCTGCACTCTTAAGGCATTTCCTTTTTTGGCTAGTTGATAAGCTTTTAAACTATCATTTACTTCTTTAATAAAAGGTAAATTGAGTAATGCTTCTGTGGGTGTTAAGGCTAGGGCTTTAGTTTGTTCCAATGTAAGCGGGTCTAAGCGATGTGATGATTGTGAACCAATGACCAAAGCCGAACTACCTTTTGCCATTACCCCACTAAATGCATCAAATAACAGGGCGTTACCATATAAATCGACTTCAAAGATTCGCTGTGCAGACGCTTGGGAAGGCGATACACCAGCCGTGTTGACTAAGCCCATTATTTTGCCTAATCCAGTGGCCGTCTCTACCAGTTTATTGACCGATACTCGATTTGATACATCGCAAGCGATAGTATGGGTATTATATCCAGCATTACGCAGTTCTTGAGCCTGTTTTTCAGCATTTTCAATTTTTAAATCGGCTAATAACAGTACCTTACCCACCGCTATACGCCTGGCTATTGCTATACCTATTGCCCCAGATCCACTTAAAACAATAACTTCTTTTGACATTGTAGAGCTCCCTTTTAATTAGTTATATCGCAAATAATTAAACTTTGACTATACCTAAATTTTCACGCATGGCATATCTTAGATTTTTGATTAATTTATTAATTTAATAATAACGTCATTTTAACGAGAGCTTTTATTGAGATAAATGGGTGGTTGTTTTATAGTGTAGTGAATTAAATTCACTAATAAAATGCAATTATGTACAACCTTAATGAGTTAAATTACTTTATTACCGTAGCACAAACCAGCAGTTTTGTTAAAGCAGGGCAACGATTGGGAATTTCCTCATCAGCGTTAAGTCATAGTATGCGAAATCTAGAGACCCGATTAAATTTGCGTTTATTTAATCGTAATACTCGTAATGTATCACTGACTGAAGCAGGAGAACAACTATACCGAAAGCTATCCCCTTTATTTGACTCGATTAATCAAGAGGTGAACGCACTAAACAATTTTATTAATATACCTTCAGGAACGATCAGGATAAACGCGCCAAGTATCGCTGTAGAACATATTATTTATCCAAAATTACGCGATTTTTTACCCCGTTATCCGCTGATTAAGGTCGAAATTCAAGCCGATAATAGTTGGGCTGACATTGTTAAACAAGGTTTTGATATGGGATGTCGTTTAGGAAGTGATTTAGCCAAAGAGATGATTGCTGTAAAAATATCACCGCCCTTAAAAATGGCCTTAGTCGCTAGCCCTGAATATTTAATCGGAAAAGTGATACCGAAACAAATTAAAGAGTTAGATGAACATCGCTTAATTGGTATGAGAATATCCTCACAGCACGGAACTGAATTGCCATGGGAGTTTACGCAAGCAGGAAAGATGATTAAATATCATCCTCATTCACAATTTATAATTAATAATCATTTGCATAAGCAAGCAGCTTTAGATGGTTTAGGCATCACTTGGACGGCTAAAGCCGATGTTGAAAAGGAATTAACATCGGGGTCATTAGTTGAGTTGTTAACCGAGTTTGCTATCACTTATGACTCTTTTTACCTTTACTATCCAAGTCGCAAAGGACATTCAAATGTTTTTAAATTGATTATAGATTTGTTAAAGTGTGAGTAACAGTCTTGAATAGTTACTATAATTCATACAGTTAAATTCATTGTTAGAACATGCATTTCTAATTACAGAATTCATTATTTAAGTTTAATGTCCACGTAAAAAGCTTTATGTGTTCAATAGTGTATTTTTTAGTTACTCTAAAAAGTACACTATTAATAATAAATTATAGACTAGTATTTAATAGCAAAAAAGGGGCGTTTTGTGCCCCCTTTTATAATATTTTTATATATAATTTATAGCTGATTTCTATCAATTCCTCAACGTATAATAGGTAACAAATTAATGTTTGTTAAGTACTTCTAAAAAAGGCATGACACTGCTGTTTGGCATAAAAACTCGATCATTGTTTTTTTCTTTGTCAAGGATAGCTGGATCAATCTCATAACCTAACAGATTAGATAAAATATATTTATTCATAAGCCCACTTAAATAACCATCTGGTCCTCGAAATGATTCAATAAATTGACAATTATATCGTTGATTGGTTGATATAAACATAAAAGGGATTAAAAACTGGTCAATGTTGTCACCTATACCATGCCCAACATTCACAATTTCGCCATGATCCGAAGTGTAAATAATGGTATAGTTGTTACTATATTTATTGATAACATCATATAATGCTTTGATTGTACGGTCGGTGTGATGAATAGTTAAATCATATTCTTCGACATCAGGTAAAGCCAACTTATCAACTTCATCATAGCCTTTATAAGGTTGATGGCTACCGCGCAAATGCACAAAAATAAATTTTTTCGGAAAATTATCTTTTTGTAGCGTTTCTTCTAATAATTGACCTAAACTTATATCCAAAAGATCTTCACTAAAAGTGATAACATCGCTTTTACGTGCAATAAATCCAAATTTAGTATTAAATGTACCTTGAATTTTCTGCCCCTTAGAAGCTAACCAATAGGTTTTGTAATGATTGAATTTAGCCATCTCAATAATCGATTTATTATCAAATAAGTTATCATCACTTTCAGGTACATTGAATGAAAGTGTCATAGGTATAGAATCCCGAGTAAAGGCTGCCGTTGAGTGGCTATTTGAGATAATACATCCGCCATTTTGACTAAAAATATTGGACATAAAAGGCGTAGTTTGCTTATGATAACCGTAAGCGCTATAGCGGGTAACTAAAGATGATTCCCCCATGATAAATACGATCAAGTCGTTATCTGGTTTATTAGGTGGCAAAAGAACAGCCTCATTAAATTTTTCAATTTCATGGGTATTTGAATAAATATCTGTTGAAGCATAACTAGCTAAAAGATAGGATAAATTACCCAATACAGCAGGATAGTATTGACGAATTGTGCTAGCACCAACTTTATAGAAGCCTTGCTTAATATCACTCTTTAATGTTGAGAAATTTAATATATAATAAAGAAGGCAAAACAATATAAATACGTAAGCGGTTATGGGAATAAAAAGTTTAAATTTAATATGAACGAGTTTTTTAAGGATAAATAGAATAAAAAAAGTCACAATAAATGCAGGACCAGCTATAATTAAAACTTGTTTAGACATTGATAATACTTCGTGAGAGTTTGTCTCGACAATTGAATCAATCACTCCGTCTGATATCATTTCTCCATAAAAAATGAAATAATTAACTTCTGATAAAAAAAGGAATAATAATGAAAAGCCAAAGGCAACAATAATCTTATGACAACTACAAATACAATTATGTACTATCATAATAAAAATTAAAGTTGTTACTGTTGTAATATAGAAATACAAATCCCCAAAAATAGATTCAGCAGACTTATCATAAGAGCTATTATTGAAGTAAGACCAGATAGCACTGATAAATGTATATAGCAATAATAGTAACATTAGAGACAGAAATTTTTTTATTTCACATAATTTCATAAAATTTGACCTCATCTATATTTGTGTATTTGCTAGTTAAAGGTGGCGGTTAATTTTGTCACTCCAGTTTCCAAATATTTCTTGAAATATCTCCGAACAGCCCCCAAAATTCAATATAAAATATTTTCTAGCCTTGCGATACGCTTGTCTATTGTAAATTAGGGCTGTATTTAACATCAATTTTTGTAGTTTTTTTCAATGGTTATTTGTTAACATTGTTATAAACATAACGAGTTATTATTGTTAATTTTTGGTCAAATTATATTATAAAAACTCTTTATGTTTTTTTTATTGAAAACCTAGATTACACCATGAAGTGCAATTCTTCTTAACTCCTTAGAATAAAAATCGGCAGGGCTTTTAAACTTATGCCGTTTTCTTGGGCGTGTGTTCAACAGATATTGTATTTTCTTTATCTGTTTGTCGTCAACTAATGAAATGGCCGCTGACTTAGGTATAAACTGACGTATTAAGCCATTGG
>NZ_LZHK01000094.1:0-3729 GCF_001690415.1 Gilliamella sp. Imp1-1 | reverse complement strand
CAAATTAAACTGCCATTATCAAAATTGGATTTATTTCATTCAGACCGAGGCAAAGAGTTTGATAATCGGTTATTAGAGGCGTGTTTTAAGACATTTAATATCACGCATTCATTAAGCAAGAAAGGGGGTCCATATGACAATGCGGTAGCGGAAGCGACATTTAAAACAATTAAAACGGAATTTGTAAAAGGCCAACGTTTCAACTCAACGGCTGAATTACAACGCGCTTTTTCGGCTTATGCTTATTGGTATAATCATAAACGATTACATTCTTCGTTAGGCTACTTGCCTCCCGTTGAATTTAAAAAACACTTACCCCTTAATTTTTTTGTTTGAAAATGTGTTGCCATTCCATACGATCATTTTCTTCCTGTATGCGGTCTTTATAAAGGTAATTATTACAACTTTTTAGTAAAAATATAATTAGTGCGCTACTGATGAGTAATGCAATGATGGTTAGTTTTTTTGTCATTATAGCTCCTTGTTTATTAAGATTATTTTGTTGCGGTGGTGATATCGTTTACCAACGATTCGACCCAGTTAATAACTTGATACTGATAAGAGAGCAGATAAGGAAAGACCGCATTACCATCGCTGTCGGTTTTTCCTTCTGGCCAATATTGAATTGCGCAAATCACTTCAAACTCACCATTTACTCGACCTAATAGCTGGTTAATTCCAAATAAGCCTACATCAGGTGCTTTAGGCTTAGATGATGTTGTATCGGTATTAGTATCGGTATTAGTATCGGTATTAGTATCGGTTTGGGTGGTGTCTTTGTCTTCTTCATAAGGATCTGATTTCACTGTTATATCAATGGTGTGTTGCATTTTATACCAAGTTTCTAATGCTTGATTTTGTTTATCGGGGTCAGCTTGCAAATATTTATAAGTTTCTATTTTTTTATTCCTGACCATATTTTTATGCACTGGTTTAAAACATTTGGTATTACATTGAATTGGCTGAACAATTAATTCTTTTTCGCCATCACTAATCTGCAAAATAGTCTCTAATTGCTCACCGCGATGGCGGATGGTGATCTCGCCTTCAAATGCGGCTTTATTCTTAACAAAATCGGGTAACTGCATCACTAAATGTAACTTGTACTGAGGCGAGTTTGGGGTTTGTTCTATGATATCAATGATTTCGCTTATATCATCCGATCCCCAGACTATGCCATTTATGCCGTTGACTTTATAGGGTGGTGCTTCGTTTTTATTGTTTTTGCCTTCTTCAAGCAGTTCACGAATGGGCACCTCGTAATGCGCAGTTCGGCAAGTTCCTTTGCGCGAAGCAAGGTAAAAATCCTGTTCGGATAAGTAGTTGCCTGTATCACTAATGGGATAAGGCGGATATAAGTCATTGCGAGCAAATTTACCAAAAATTGAGCGGTTGATCCATTTGTCCATTTCGTCCCAGTTACTGCCGTCGTCATAAGTACCAAATAGAAAATTGATCACAAATGGGGCTAAAAACAGCACGATTGTCCACGGGGCGGCAATGCCCAATACCATGCCAAGCCCTGCTGCGGCAAAGCCAATGGTTGAGTTTATCATAAACCCTACCGCGCCAGGATCACCACGGGTTACGGCATTCATTGAGCGACATAGATCACCAAAACTGTCGATTATGGCAATCGTTTTTGCCGCATAACCTAATATTTTGCCAGCTTTACCAATTTTACCAAGTAAATCGGTAAGTGTTTTGTCACGCTCGCAAAACAGTGCTTTTAGTTTTATGCCATCAAGAATGGCATAAGAAGCAGTTAAAGCGATATCAAGATAGGTTCTTAATAATGCTCTTGAAACTTTGTCGATAAATGCTGAATCGGTTAATGTATTCAAATTAGTTTTCAAACCACTAATTTGTAGATATTGATAAGCAAGCGTAAAGACATTCATCGCACTAGATACTGACGTATCATACACCGCAGTTCGCCATTTTTCTTTTGCCTGATATTTAGCCGCGTTTAGCTCTTCATATTTGACCACGTTGGCATCTTTGAATTTATCTACATTAGTATTACCTCGACTAGTGGTCATTGATTGTTCAAACATTGTCCGTTCTGTTTCATTGCTAAATGTCAGTAACATATCTAATTCAACAAATGTATTTTTTGCCTTAGTTATGTCTCGTTTTTTAAGTCTAAATCTTTCTTGCGTTGACGAATAGTTCCCGCGAATACGAGTGCCATCGGTGGTTATTAGATTGCCATTATTACTTTGGGCGTACACAACCTGCGCTGAGCTACCAAGATTATCTAAAAAATGTTGTAGATTTGATACTGGCACTTTTACTTTATATTGTTTATGAGTTGCCGTTGAAAACATATTCATCGCTTTAATTAAGTGAGTATCGACCACTTCGGTTTTAAGGTCATAGGTATTATTATTAGAAAGGTTTTTGGCGATATTACTCATTGATAATTTGATCAGTTCTTCTTTTATATAAGCCCCAACTGTCACATTACCGTTAAGCTTTAAATTGCATATTTGTTTGATTCTTTTGATATTCTTTTTAGCACCCGACAAAGGATTATTGACTTTGGTGTTTCCTTTTGTTATTCCTTTACCGCGATTAGCTAAAATCTTTTTGACCTCTTGCGTTAACTGCTTGTCAGTTTCGGGAATATTTCCTGATGCAACATTAAACAGTGAATAAGCACCTTTATAGCCCTCAATTAAATAATGATAAATACTTTTTTGATTGTTTATCAGCATTGACCACAGATTGGCTTGTTTATCTAAATAAAAGTTGCCGACAGAATCATTATCTAAAATAATCAACAAACTGGATAGCAATAGAATATGTTGGTCAGAGGTATCGGGATCGCATTCGGTTAACCAAAAATGGACGGTGTTTTGCTCGCCAAACAACCATAATAGATATGTCAAATAATCTTCTGATACCTGTTTAACATAGTTTAATAAATTTTGGTGAAGGGTTTTATCTAACGTTTTATATTTGGCTATTGATTCGTTATTAAGGCGCTTTGATTCTTTGCTGTTCCAGCTTTGGTTTCTTTTCCATTCGGCAACTTTGTCTTTAGCATTGAGATAGTTGACAACCACAACATCATAACCTTCTATTGTGCGTAATTTTTTCTTTTCTTGATAAATAGCTAAAATCTCTTTTTTTTGCGCATCTGAAATATTAATAAGTTTATAATCGCCTAGTGGGGGAGCATCATTTACGCGAGCACCATTTATACTGATCTCACTGATAAATCTAAAATAAAAAAAACGAGCAACCTCATTTGTATATAATTTACATGCTGATATAGGTATTGCAAATTTATTTTCGATCGCAAATTCAGTATCACCCACCACATCTAATACATAAATTTTATCCAATAAGTTGGTATGTCCACACTTTTTAGTACCAAAAAGATAAGGTCATCGATTTCTTTTGTATTCAATCGGCGACTGGTAATTTAATGTTGAATGAAGTCGATTATAATTAAACCAATCCACATAGTGATTAAATTCCAATTTAAGTTGCGCCAGTGAATCAAAAATAGTATTTGACACAAATTCTGTTTTCACTGCTTTGAATGTGCTTTCTGCAATTGCGTTATCATAGGGGCAGCCTTTGCGACTTAAAGACCGTTTAATTCCAAATGCTGTTAAACATTCATCAATCAAATGATTATCAAACTCTTTTCCTCTATCAGAATGAAACAACTCAATCGTCTGTAAGTTCATTGGAATTTGACTCATAGCTTGCATG
>NZ_LZHK01000093.1:0-4094 GCF_001690415.1 Gilliamella sp. Imp1-1 | reverse complement strand
GCCAAGGAATACCGGTTCTCATTCGGAAAAGGATCCCTTCAAACGTCATCCGATGCTCGGATTTATTATAAACTCGGCCGGTATTTTTCATTATTTGTAGTAGCTTTTCCCACCGTTTATCTGTTAGCATTGTTCTTGGCATGATGAATCGAGTTATGGTTGTTTTTGGCTGAATTATTATAACTCACATCATGCCGTCTAAAAAATAATCATGAAAGATCAACACGCCCTAATAAACAAAAAATTATAAGATTGATTAATAAACACATTGTTGCTGGTGGCGGTACAGCATTATTTGCTGGTTTAAGTAAAGGTATTAATCAAGTTGAAAAGCAACTAACTAAAGATAAAGTTAATCGAATTATTTTGTTATCTGATGGGCAAGCTAACATTGGACCATCTTCGGTTGGTGAACTTTCAGAGTTAGCCATTATTGCAGCTAAAAAGAATATTGCTATTACTACGTTAGGTATTGGTAGTGATTATAATGAGCAGTTAATGTCCTCGATTGCAAGTTATAGTGATGGTAACCATGTATTTATTGATGATACAGCAAAGCTTGAAAATGTATTTGTGCGTGAATTTAAAGATGTTATGTCTGCTGTTGCGCAAGATGTAATTATTACTATTCATTTGAAAGAAGGTGTTAAGCCTGTGCGTTTACTTGGTCGTGATGGTGTAATTAAAGATAATCAAGTCACAGTTAAAATGAATCAGTTGTATTCAAATCAAGAAAAGTATCTATTATTAGAAGTTATCCCAGAAAAAGGTAAAGTAGGGCAAAATAAAACACTCGCCCAAATTGATTTGCAATATAATAATTTATTAGAAAATAAAACCGAAAATGAAACCCAAGTCGTTAAAATTGCTTATACTGATAATCAAGATGTAGTTAATAAAGCCATTGTTCATGAAGTCGTTGCCGAATCAGAAATACAAAAAGTTGCACTTGAAAATGAAAAAGCTTTAAAACTTTATAATGAAGGTAAATTAGAAGAAGCAAGACAGTTATTGCAAGAAAATAGTAAAAAGCTTAGAGATCGAGCAGATATGTTAAGCGAACACGAGCCAGAAGTAAGTAGTAGATTAAAAGAACAAATGGATAAAAATAATATAATGGCTGATGCAATTCTTACCGATGATGAGAACACTTATCGTAAAAAAGTGACTGAAAAACAGTATGAATCTAAGCAAAATATGAAAAGTGTGATAAAAAAATAACTTATGAAAAAATTAACAGCGATTTTGTCTTTTTTTATATTAATAGTTGCTTTTAGCTATTTAGGTTGGCGAACTATTGAGCATGAGGTCTTAATGCGCCAAACTAATCAGAAGCTATTAGCACAAAGTCAAATGAAGAATATAAAATCATCAATTGAATCGCTGTTAAATCAACGAGCTGTTTATTTTAATAGTTTGGCTCAGTTTTTACATAGCGATCAAACTGATATTGATGTTTTTTTAGCATCACAAACCGATATTAAAAATATCTTTAAGATCAAACATAATAAAATTGTTTATTTTAGCAATAAAACCGATCTGCAATGGAGCAATATTGTTGAATCAATTGAATACGATAGTTCAATTTTAGTTAATCATCATTCTCAATCTGAGCAATTTCAACCTAAATCTGGTTGGTATCAATCCTATGATCATCTTATTTATTGGGTAATTGAATCAGACACGATAATTGGTTTTGAGCTTTCAACCATTAATTTTTCGTTAAATGTGATTTGTTTATTTGACGATCAAATGTTAGCTGATAATTTTGTGTTATTAGATCACGATAAACAGATTTATGTTAATGGTGAACAATTGGCCGATAGTATCACTATTACGCTAGATTATCCATTACAGAATTGGAAATTAATTTATTATTATCAATCGCCTAAATTATTAGTATTGTATTTACTTGGTGGTGGGGTTATTGGTTTATTTATCATTGCTATTAGTTTTATTGTTTTGTATTGCTATCGTGAATATACTCGAACATTACGATTAGCAAAACAACAAGTTAGCTTTGTTGGTCAGGTTTCACACGAGTTTAAAACACCTTTAACCAATATCACACTTTATGCAGAACTATTACAAGAAAAACTGATAGATGAGCCCGTGCCAATTCCAAATTATTTAGAGGTAATAACAAGTGAAAGTAAGCGATTGACAAGATTAGTACAAAATGTGCTTAATTTTAATAAGCCAGCCAAGCTGAATATTAAACCAGTCAATTTAACACACCTAGTTGAACGAGTTTATACTACTTTTAAACCTGTGTTAGCAAAGAAATCTTTACAACTTAATTTAATTATTAATTGTGATAAAAATTGCATGATTAATACCGATGAAGATAGTGTGTTACAAATTGTTAATAATTTTTTAAGTAATGCCGAAAAATATGCTGCAAGAGGTAAAAAAGTTGATTTGTTACTCAATAAAAATGACAAACAAACAATCATTACAGTTCGAGATTATGGTATCGGCATACCGAATCATTTAATCAGGCAGATTTTTAAACCATTTTATCGTATCAATTCATCAATAACAGAAGGTGTTGCTGGTACAGGTATTGGACTTACCATTGCTAACCAATTAGCACAGCAATTGAATGGCACCATTCAGGTTGTAAATGAAAACCCTGGCGTAGCCTTTTCGTTAATTATTATGGAGTAAAAATGAAAATTTTAATTGCTGAAGATGATTTATATATCCGTAAAGGTATGACCGATCTTTTAGAACAAGAAGGCTATTCAATTATTCAAGCACCTAATGGTAAAGTTGCTCTAGAATTATTTGAACAAAATCAACCTGATTTTATTATTTTAGATATTATGATGCCTGAACTTGATGGTTACAGCGTTTGTCGTGAAATACGTAAAATAAATGATGATGTGCCAATTTTATTTTTATCAGCAAAAGATGAAGAAATTGATCGCGTAATAGGGCTTGAACTAGGTGCTGATGATTATATGAGTAAACCATTTGGTGTACATGAGCTAAGAGCAAGAATTAAAGCTATAGCTAAACGTTATTTAAAATCACAACAATCCAATCCAAAAGTTGATGATTCTTTTGTTTTTGGTGATTTGCTGGTTTATCCAATTGAGTTATGCGCTAAACGTAGGGAACAAACTATTGAGCTTTCGTTACGAGAAATAAAGATACTGGAATGTTTTTATAAAAATAAAAATAACGTGGTTACCCGTGATATGCTGTTTGATTACGCTTGGGGCTATGATTATATGCCAAACAGCCGAACACTAGATCAACATATTTCGAAATTACGCAAACAAATCGAAATTGATCCCTTAAATCCAGTTTTGATCAAAACAGTTCATGGTGTAGGGTATAGGCATTAATTGTAGTAGCTCAAACTTAATCTGACAGACACGTATTACTCATCGGCTTTCATTTTAACAAAATGCGTGTCCGATGAGCAAAATAAATTCTCCAATTGCTTTTCCTTAACCAACCCTTTTGCATCATTCCATGTTTGCCATGGTGTCTTCCCATAACAATATTTTCCAGAGTGTGCTCTTTCCCGATTGTAAAACTCAAGCCATTGCTCAATATCGTTTTGTATTTCACTCAATTGCGTGTAAATCTTACGTCGAAATAAAATATCATAACATTCTGTTTTCATCGTCTTATGGAATCGCTCACAAATACCGTTAGTTTGTGGGCTGTAGGCTTTGGTCTTGGTGTGTTCAATATCTTCTAGATTAAGATAAAGTTCATAAGCATGGCTCTCCTTATGGCCATTATATTCCGTCCCTCGGTCGGTAAGAATGCGTAAAAGTGGCACTTGTTCGTTGTCAAAGAAAGGAAGCACTTTATCATTGAGCATATCGGCAGCAATCAGACTGTTTTTCTCGGTATAGACTTTAGCAAAAGCGAGTCTGGAATAGGTATCAATAAATGTTTGTTGGTATATTTTCCCTATGCCTTTAATGTGCCCTACATAATAGGTATCTTGTGCACATAAATAACCCGGATGATGTGTCTCAATTTCACCATGCGCTTCTTTTGATGCTTTGGCTTTTTCAAGGGCCTGTAATTGATTTTCCGTGAGCACACATCCTTCTTGTGCCACTTTG
>NZ_LZHK01000092.1:0-51374 GCF_001690415.1 Gilliamella sp. Imp1-1 | reverse complement strand
GTTGTTTCATTCTGATAGAGGAAAAGAGTTTGATAATCATTTGATTGATGAATGTTTAACAGCATTTGGAATTAAACGGTCCTTAAGTCGCAAAGGCTGCCCCTATGATAACGCAATTGCAGAAAGTACATTCAAAGCAGTGAAAACAGAATTTGTGTCAAATACTATTTTTGATTCACTGGCGCAACTTAAATTGGAATTTAATCACTATGTGGATTGGTTTAATTATAATCGACTTCATTCAACATTAAATTACCAGTCGCCGATTGAATACAAAAGAAATCGATGACCTTATCTTTTTGGTACTAAAAAGTGTGGACATACCACCGCCGCCGTCTACAGCGACAGAGCCAGTGACAGCTGGTCCCGCTATGGCCTTTGCACCGCACCTTAGTTTTTAGCGTTTAGTTCTTAATCCTTAGGGTGCGGAAGGTGGTTACGGTGCTTGAGAGGATAATATAACAAAGAATAAAGCCCCCGCGTAAGTTGGGGCGCTGAGCAGGCAAAGTCTGTGAACCTAGCGCTTTAATGACTGAAAGTCAAAACAATGCTTCGACCGATACAATTTTCAAGCTTGCGCTTTTGCTATTAACTGACTGTTATTAACAAGCTGTTATTAATAGCTATTATCAAATAACAAAAGCGCTTTTATTAAAAAGCCAAATGCAACGTAATAAAAAACTAGCCTATAATTGTTTGATTTTATTTAGAAACGCAAATAAAAGCTTCAATAAAATCAATAGCCTACCTGAACAATTTTAGAGCAAAAAACACACTTATAGCACCACAATGCTAATATGCTTGCCTTATCACAGCATCAAAGCATGCCGATAACAAAGTAAGGTTATGGGCTGTTGGGTATGTTTGTGTTTTAGAAGTTATCAGCAATATTAATCATTCCACAAAACTTAAAAACTCCTAAATTTAACACCATATTTTAATTAAGAAATTATCAAGAAAACTTGCCAAAATTTTCACAAAAGATTACACTTTTACTGGTAATAGAAAATCAGCTTATTTAATAAGTGAATAAAAATGAAATGGAACATTCGTTAATAGGTGAAATATAATGGATTATTGTCGTAGGAACAAGAATAGACAGGCCTATATCTTAAATTCTCTTAAATCTCTAAATTATCAAAAATTCTTACAAGCTGATATTTCTTTAGGAAAATTAGCAGATTTGTTTATACCGCGACTAAAATTCATTTTTACATTCTCGAGCGTATTGCCCTTGACTCCGTTGTTGTTATTATCGTATTCATCGAACTCTCAAGCACTAACGGCTCATACAAGCGGTGTTATACAAGGTAGTGCACCTTATTTAACCTTTGACGAAGGTCGAACTAAGGCTATAACTACTAATGAGCTATTGGCTATTACATTATCGGATGGTAGTAAAATCACACCAGAAATTAATAGTTCCTCGTTTATAAAGCCAATTGAGTTACCCGTAGAAGGCCAAAGTTTTGCTGATATTGATATGATGGTACAAGCAGCAACCAATTCAGTGAGTATAGATAGATTAGTGAAACGTTATCATTATTGGAAGGATGATGATGGTGATGGCGAAGGTGGTAATGGAGTTGAAATAAAAGGAAGTATAACGCTCAGGATAATTGATAGAGATGGTCAAGCAGTTAATCGTAGTGATGTTTTAGATATTTGTAAGTCGCCTTATAAAGTGGAATTAAGTAGTACGGATGGTAGTATAAGCACTAATTACGGTATACCAAACACCAGCACTTTTAAAGGTCGTACTGTAGTATATTACATCAAACCGAAGGCAGCACCAATCATTTGTTTTGTAAGGCCGAATCTGTATTGGGGTAATGCTTTACAAGCTGGTCCAGCTGATATATGGAATAACAAAAAAGGATTTTTAGTTCAATCAACCTATCCAAACTCATACAATCAAAATTTTCCGACAACGGGAGCTGATAATTTATATTTTGATTTCATCATAGGTGGAGTAGAACCTGGTCAGTTGACTTGGGAACCTGTTACTCAGGGGGGAATAACTGCTACGGTAACAAATCTTGCAGCTAGTGAAAAATGGATTCCTAATGCTGATAGAGGGAAAGTCGTAGCACGCGTTAAATTAACAGGGCCTGCAGCAAGCGATAGTCAAAAAGAGTCAGACAGTCCTAGTATAATTTCCAAGCCAAGTTTACCACAGACGTTTGAATTAGTGGGTAAAGATAGTCGTGAGAATGTATTAAAATATGGATTTCAATTAAGGGAATGGTACGTTAGTCGATCTAAAAAAGATACATTTTCTAATCAGGAATCTTGGTGTAATAGTATAGGTTATCATATTCCACAGGTAAGTGATCTGACTAATGAAGGTGACTCAGGATTTGGAGCTAAACCATCTTCAAATAGTATTCATTATCAACGCCGAATAGGAGCAGGATTTTTTACAGAGTGGGGGCCTGTGGTAGATTACACTAATGCGGGCTTTGGCAGCTCTTATTGGACAAGTGACTGGAAAATAGAAGATAAAAAAAATAGAATTGCGAGGCTCGAGGTAAACGGAACCGGTCGTGCTGTCAGGAAGGCTGATGTTGACATTTCGGTTGTTTGTGTTTTTAAGGGTAGATAGGAGTTACGGTGTTAATAAAAGACAGAACCAAAGTGAAGATAAGTCCCAACAGGAAAAGTTTGAGGTCTAGGTACTTTAATGATTGAAGGCAAAAAAGCGGTTCGATCAGCAATACTGAAGCTTACGCTTTTGTATAAAGCGCAAAAGCATTTTATTAAAATTCATCACAATAAAAAAGAATTAACCAATAGTTATTTGATTTCACTTAAAAACTTTAATAAAATCAGAGATTCTATCTGAGTTATTTATATAAAAAATTCCACCGCTTTAGGTAAAAATTGCTCAGAAAACATATTAATTTTATTTGTGTGTTTGTTTTGATATCTTTCTAATAAAAGCTTATGTGAAAAAACAGTAACCAAATAGCTGCTGTTTTTTATTGCGTTTGTTTTTTTCGGTTATTTAATCGCCTTTGCTACAATTTCTTGGGCTTCTTGTTGAAGTGTATTTAAATGCTCGTTACTTATAAAGCTTTCTGCATAAATTTTGTAAGCATCTTCTGTTCCTGATGGGCGAGCGGCAAACCAGCCGTTTTGGGTTATCACTTTAAGCCCACCAATTGTAGCATTGTTAGCTGGTGCAGTGGTTAAACATTGAGTGATTTTTTCACCCGCTAAGTTGTCGGTGGTTAGTTGGCTAGCATCAAGTTTGGCTAGTTTTTGTTTTTCACTAAACGAGGCTGGCGCTTGGATTCGTCCATAATAAGAAATACCAAATTTATCTTCAAGTTCTTGGTACTGTTCTTGTGGGTTTTTGCCTAGTTTAGCCGTCATTTCGGCAGCAAGCAGACATAAAATAATGCCATCTTTGTCGGTAGACCATACTTTACCGTTCGTTCTTAAAAACGATGCGCCTGCGCTTTCTTCGCCAGCAAATCCAAGTTTACCATTGTAAAGCCCATCGGCATACCATTTAAAACCAACTGGGTATTCTAAGTATTGTTTGTTTAAGCTATTTGCAACTCGGTCGATCATTGAGCTTGTGACTAATGTTTTACCAATAGCAATATCTTTGTGCCATTGTGGACGGTTTTGGAACAAGTAATTAACACAGGTTGAAAGGTAGGCATTTGGGTTCATTAGCCCTTTTGGTGTCACAATGCCATGACGATCAAAGTCGGTATCATTACCAAAGGCTAAATCAAATTGGTCTTTTAATTTTAATAACCCAGCCATAGCCCAACGGCTTGAGCAGTCCATACGAATAACTTCGTCATGATCTAGATGCATAAAGCTGAAAGTTGGATCGACTTTGTTATTAACAATATTAAGGTTGATGCCATATTTTTCGGCAATGCGTGGCCAATAGGTAATACCAGCACCACCCAATGGGTCAACACCGATTTTGAGCGATGATGATTTGATAAGGGAGAGATCTAAAATGTTTTCAAGATCGTTGATATAGTCGGTTTCGTATTCTTTGGTGTGGATGTAATTTGAATTTAGAGCCTTGTCTAAGGTGACACGTTTTACACCATTGAGTTTATTTTTCAGTAATTCGTTGGCGCGGTTTTCAATTTGTTTGGTGATTTCAGTATCCGCAGGTCCGCCATTGATTGGATTGTATTTTATTCCGCCATCTTCTGGTGGATTATGCGATGGAGTGATAACAATGCCGTCTGATAGTTGTGATTGTTTATTTTGATTGTAAGTTAAAATGGCATGCGAAATAACAGGCGTTGGTGTATAGCCCCAATCATTAGCCATAACCACGGTTTGCTCATTGGCGACAAAAACTTCAAGCACTGATTTTAAGGCAAGTTCTGATAAGGCATGTGTGTCCTGACCAATAAAGCAAGGGCCTGTAATGTTGTTCGCTTTGCGGTATTCGGCAATTGCTTGAGCAACGGCTAATATATGTGCTTCATTAAATGTGCCTTTGTTTGAGCTTCCGCGATGACCTGATGTACCAAAAATGACTAATTGGCTAGCATTATCTGTATCAGGTTGGATTTGGTAATAGTTATTGCGTAATGTTTCAACGTTGATAAGATCTGATGGTTGAGCTAACATTCCTGCGCGGCTTTGCTTGGCCATTTTTTACTCCTCTTTCATAAAAAATACTTTATATGACTAAAAACGTGAATCTGTTGAGTTTATATCACGTTTTTAGTTTTTTTATTTTTATTTAACCTATTAAGGTAAAAATGCGTTGGTGACTTGGTTTATCATGGTTTCAGATATGCCCATGTCACTCATTATTGATTCAATAATATATAATTTTCTGGCAGTATTAGTATTGCTGATAACCCAATAAGGTGTACCAATGATTTCGCGGGGTTTTGTGTTTTTGCCTGATGTTTCTAGTAATTGTTTATCTTTGGCTAAATATTTTCGCTTGCTCCCATGTAAGGATGTTGTGGCAATGGCAAATAGTGCTGGATTATAGTTATACAACGCACTAAGCAGTAATATAAAGCGACTAATAATGGATTTCTCGTTCGTGAAAGCGTCACTAGTTAATAAGTCATTAAACAGGGGATAATGATTCTCTTTTTGTGCAATAGTCTGTTTTTTTGCCGATGTAGATTGGTTTATGTTTAATAAACGTCGTAATATACTTGATGCATCTTCGCCAATGTGTTTAGTTTGACCAGCAATAAATTGGTATAATTCTTCGTCGATTTCGATATTTTTCATTATGTTACTTGTGCCTATTGTATTATTTCACGGGACATCCTAAAGCAGGAATTTTGCCTAAATGCGAATCATGGGTTGATTTGTTATCTAAACAATCATTCGATGGCTGTTTAATGACAGCATTATCGGTTTTTGTAGGTGCTTGATTTGCATCATGACAAGCAGTTATCATAACTGATAATGTTAATAGAAAAAATAACCGTTTCATATATTCATTGCATAGTTGATAAATTTTTGTGCTGAGTATAACCTAACTTAAGCATAAATTATATTGGATATTGATAAAATAATGAAAATGGTATTGTTGTTTTTTAAAAAAAATATTATTCTAAACTGCGTATAACAAGCTTATACTATTATTATATGAGGAATGAATTATGAAAAAAATCGTCACGTTAACTATTTTAGCTGCAATTTTATCTGGATGTAGCAATAGTGATGTTTATTCTGGCGATGTTTATACAGCAGATCAAGCAAAACAAGTTCAGCAAGTAAGTTACGGTACAGTTGTTTCAGTACGACCTGTTAAAATTCAAGCTAATGCGTCAAATGGTAAAAGTGAAAGTGTAGCAGGTAGCCTTGGTGGTGCTGTTATAGGTGGCGTTTTAGGTAATACTATTGGTAATGGTAGTGGTCGTGTGTTAGCTGCTGCAACAGGAGCTATTGGCGGTGCGATTTTTGGTGATGCTATTCAAAATAAATCTAGCCAAGCTAGCGCTGTTGAGTTAGAAATCAAGCAAGAAAAAGGATCTAATATTGTTCTTGTACAAAAAGGTTCGGCTAACGATTTTTACGCTGGTCAAGCTGTTCGTTTAGTCACTAATGGTAAACAAATTAGTGCATCACCACGTTATGGTAGTAGTACAAAAAAATAACGCTTAATTTTATTAGTTTTGGACATATTGTCCTTAAATAACAACTAATTTTCGCTCATCTTGATGATGAGCGAAATGCTTCGGCTAATAATTTGATTAAGACAATTTTTGTTGTTTGTCTTCTACCTATAATTACTCAGTTTTTAACAAAAATTTGCCTGTCTGAATTCTAACGTATAAACTCAAACAAATTATTAATTGTTATAAAAGGATAATAAAGCAATGCGTATATTACATACTATGATTCGAGTTGGCGATCTACAGCGCTCAATCGATTTTTATACTCGTGTAATGGGAATGCGGGTGTTAAGAACTAGTGAAAATACTGAATATAAATATTCACTTGCATTTGTTGGTTATGGTGATGAAATAACTAGCTCAGTTATTGAGTTAACTTATAATTGGGGTACTGATAAATACGAGCATGGTTCGGCGTTTGGTCATATAGCTATTGGTGTTGATGATGTTGCTAAAATGTGTAATGATGTCAAACAAGCTGGAGGAAAGGTAACGCGCGAAGCGGGACCTGTAAAAGGTGGCTCAACCATTATTGCTTTTGTTGAGGATCCTGATGGCTATAAGTTAGAGTTGATCCAAAATGATCAGGCTGATAAAGCGTTAGGTAATTAATTTATTCCATAAAAATATCGCCACTTTTTGGGCGATATTTTTCATCTTATTTCGAATTATTCCCCTAGCAAATCTATTAATAATTGCCTATTGATGATAGCTTGTTTTGGTTGCTCAAGGCTGGCAGCGGTAATAATGGAACTTAAGGCATTTAATGAAGTGTCAAAATCATCGTTAATAATGACATAGTCATATTCGTTATAATGCGAAATTTCAGATCGAGCTTTTTGCATTCTTTTGACAATCACATTGTTGTCATCTTGTCCTCTTTTAACTAGGCGGTTTTCAAGCTCTTTGAGCGAAGGTGGTAATATAAATATGCTTTTTGCTTGTGGCATTTTTTTGCGTACTTGCCTTGCACCTTGCCAATCAATATCCAAAAAAACATTAATTCCTTGCGATAGGCTTTGTTCTATTTCGGCTTTAGATGTTCCGTAATAGTGATCAAATACGTTGGCATATTCGACAAATGCTTGCTGATCAATTAAAGATTCAAAGTGTTTGTGATCCACAAAGTAATAGTGTTCACCATGCGCTTCTCCTGGGCGAGGATCACGCGTAGTATGCGAAATTGATACTTTAGCTTGATGTTGATTTTTTTGAGCTAGATAAGCTTGGATCAGGCTTGATTTGCCTGCACCACTTGGCGCAGAAATAATAAATAGAGTTCCTGTATGCATAGATATATTTGTCACATTAATTGTTATTAAGTTATTTTGATTGTCATCAATATTAGTTAAGCGATATTATAACAAAATTCGACAATATATTGTGGCTTATTGTAAATTAAGTTATTAAATTAATGTTTTGTTTTTAGTCAAAATAGATTTAAATAGTCAGTTTTAATATGTATTTGCAATATAGGCAATATTAATCTATAACATATTGTTATTATTAAGGAATATCTATGCCATTATCATTTAAAGATGGAGTTTATGCTTGTGTCCCAACACTATTGGGGTATATCGGTATTGGTATCGCTGCTGGTGTTGTGGGTAAATCGGCAAATTTATCGGTACTCGAAATTACATTACTGGCTATTATTGTTTATGCAGGCGCTGCGCAGTTTATTATTGCTGGATTAATGATAGTAGCTACGCCTATTTCGGCTATTATTTTTACGGTTTTTTTAGTTAATTCACGTCATTTTTTGATGAGTATGGCAACAGCGCCAGCTTTTCGCAAATCATCGTTATTAAATAATATTGGTATCGGTAGCTTATTGACCGACGAAAGTTTTGCCGTGGCAATAAATGCGATGACAAATAAAGTGCCAGTTAATGTTGCTTGGATGCATGGACTTAATTTAACGGCTTATATTACTTGGATTTTGTCTTGTTTTCTTGGTGCTTTAATCGGAGAGTGGTTGCCTGATCCTATGCAATTTGGCCTAGATTATGCTTTAGTTGCCATGTTTATTGGTTTGCTCTATTTGCAATTGATCAGCGATAATAGCAAAAGTCTTAAAAATCGGCTTTTAGCCATGTTAACCGTTGCTGTTTTGCTAATTTTCTTAATGCGTTTTGTGTCACCTGAAATGGCTATTTTAATCAGTACGTTTGGTGGTTGTTTTATGGGTATGGCAATGGAGAAAAAGCATGACAACTTATAGTTTATTGATTATTTTAGGTTGCGGGTTAGTAACTTGGTTGCCAAGAGTGATTCCATTTATATTGGTTCGCAAGTTTCAGTTACCTAATGTTGTGACTCAATTCTTGTCATATGTACCTTTATGTATTTTAACAGCACTATTTGTGCAAAATTTATTTGTGGCAAAAGAAGGGTATTTTCCAGATTTTAATGTGGAATATTGCTTAGCGACAATTCCAACCGTAATTGTCGCCTTTTTGACTAAGAATCTGATGTGTATTGTAGTTACTGGTATGTGCTTTATGGCGTTAATTCGCTATTTTATGATTTGATTTGTATCAATCAATAACTTAATTTTAATCATTATTGTGAGTTCAAACAAAAACAGGGCAATTGCCCTGTTTTTCTTGTTATATTTTTTTATGTTCTTTCTTTTTGTTCAAGTTTACTAATCGATTTTAATATCTTTTCTGCTTCGCTGTCTTGGCCTAGTTGAGTGAGATAATTAGCCATCGCTTTTTGATAGGCCATATTATTTAAAATGGCTCTTGGTTGTTCATTCCACCATTTTACTAGTGTTTGTGCATCACTATTAGTCGATAATTGCTTAATTCGACCAATATAAGCTGCTTGTTTAAACTGATCTAGTTGCGATTCGCTGTACACTTTAGCTTTGTACATTGCAGGTAATAGGTCAATAATCGCTTGATAATCACCCATTTCATAATAAAGTTGATCTGCTAATCTAAGTACTTCAGCATTGCGAGGTTTTTCGTTTAGTAGCTGATCTAATGTGATGCGTGCAGTAGTGTATTCGTGGTTTTTTAGTTGCAGTCTAATTTGTACTAGCTGAAAGGCAAATAACTCATTAGGTTGGCAACTTTTAGCGGCTTGTTCTAGTGACTGATTAGCGGGGATTAATTCATCATTATCAATTTGAGCTTGTGCCGCAAGTAAATACGATAAGGTGGTATTTTTTGCCCCTTTGGCACTTTTGATAAATAGTTTAGCAGCTTGTTTATAATCACCTTCAAGTAATAACATTTGTGCTTGTTCAACACGTTTTATTGATTTTTTGGGCGACTTTAAGCGTAGCCAATTGCCTAATGCTGTTTTAGAATTAAAAATTTTATTCAACAAACAGTAAATTAAATAAAGGCAAAGTAGACCAACTAATTCAAGTATCATAAATGAATTAAATGACATACTGACACGATATTTGGCAAATTCAAATACCGCTGAACCTTGGTGCCCTTGTAATAATGGTCCCAAAAAGAATCCACCCACTAGCACTAAGAAAATAATTAGTATTTTTATCATTATTATTCTCCTATTTTGACAACATTGAGCGAACGCGGGTTTGCATTAATTTTTCAAGTTCGCCAATGCTAGTTAGGCTTTCAGGCACATTTTGATTGCTGATTGATTGATTTTGCAAATTCTCAAGTTCATTAATAAATGCTTTAACGCTTGGAGCATTCCCATCAAAATAAGCATTAACCCAAATTGCGGTTTCACTTAGTGCACGTTGGTAAATAAGTTCTTGATGTCTTGGTACGGCTTGCGCTGCAATCAATAAACGGAAGCGGATGTTTTCACGTAGGTAAAGCGACTGTTCCAAATTCAGTGGTGCTTTTAATATTTGGCATTTGACGATTTGTTTTTCGTCTTGTCCTGCTTGTTCTAAGCAAGCCTTAAAGTTGGTCTCTTTGTCATCAAGTTTTTCTATGGTGATAAATTTATCCATAAAAGTCTTGGTACTGTTTAATAAATTATCAGACCAATCGTTAACCGATGATGATACCTCACTATTATTATCATTAGCTATATTGTTAATGTTTGTTTGTGGTGTGTTTGTAGCATCTTCGGCATATTGTGTCATGCCAAGATCGATATCTTTATAATTACCTACTAAAGGTAATTCGGTAAGCGATTCTGATAAACCGATTAAATTCATAATAATGCCATCGGTATCAGTAAAGCTTACTTGAGCAAGTGAATTAATATCCTTACTAATTGCTTGTCTTGCAGGCAATAGGCTTGGGTCATCAGCTTGGGTTAGGCTTTCGTCGGCACTTTTTAGTAGTAATCGTGCGGATGTGTAGTCTTGGTCACTCCAAATTTTACGTCCAGCTAAATGTACTAAGTAATTGGCTTGTGAAATTAACCAAACATTGTGATCACTTGTTGACATTGCTGCTAAGCGTTCATTGATATTTTGTAAGCTTTGTTCTGTCAACTTTTGTGAATCATTAATTTGAGTTGTTAATTGTTGCTGTAGCTGTTTTTGATCACTCAGTTTACGATCAACACGCTGTTCTAGTGAATTGAATTGCTGATTTTGTTTATTAACTGCGTCGGTAATACTACTTTGTAAATCATTTGTTATACTTTGCTTGGTTGTTTGTTTTAAATTGGCCAGTTCAGTTTGTAATATTGAGATGGTTTTTTTTTGTTTTTTAATTTCCTGTTGACCATAATAAAGCCCCAAACCACCTAAGCAAACGGTTAATGCTATAGCAATTATTGATAGTTTTGAAACGGGTGATTTGCTTGTGTTATTAGTGTTACCGCTAACACTGTTATTAGGTTGGGATTTAGATTCCACTGATGGATTGGATTGAGTGGTTGTTTGATTTTTTTTATCTTCTTTCATAGTGTTATTCGCTTCATTTTGAACCGCTGTTATCGTTATTTGACTAAACGAAGTTGTGTTTATTGTTGAAAGTGTTGCATTGGCACCGTAATATTTTGGTGGCATAAATAACCTCATTTAGATTTCTAGAAATTTATGTTGCATTATGACATAGAGTTAACATTGTTTTAAATAAATTTTAATTATTGTCTTAATAAGCAAGTGTCATAGATTATTTATATTATCGGCTATAGTATAATTTATCATAACAGATTTAAAAATATTTTGATTATTTGCGTTATTGACCAGTAAGATTTTTTGCCAATTAAGTTGTTTCGCTTTTGCAAAAATTCGTTGACTTGTTACCACAAGATTAGCATGCATTTTATGTTCAAGATTAATATATAACTCAAGCTGGATTAAGTGTTCTAAACTAGTGATAATGATGATTTGATTTTCAATATTACTAGATAATATCTTTGGCGGGTAGGTGATTGGTTCACGGCAGTAACACGTTATTGATTTTACCTTGGCTTTTCGATTTGTTAGTGTTTGAGCTAATAATTGCCGGCCTGAATTACCGCATAAAATTAAAACAGTATGATTTTGTACAGATTCTTGTTGTAGTTTTATCAATAATCCTTCACTGTTTTCTTGCTCTGGATAATTGACTTTAGTTGTGGTGAGCTGATTAAATAATTGTGCTGACTTTTTTCCTATTGCGTAATACCGAATATTAGTTGGTAATATTAGATTGCCAATATAGGCTTTAATGATGTGTGTAACTTGTGGTGAAACAACGATCACAATATCGTTAGGTAAAAGTTTATTCAGTTGTTGTTGTAAATTTAGTAGGTCATTGCCTTGTGAAATAGTAAAAAATGGAAGATGTTGTACAGGCAAATTTGCTTGAGCAAATAGTTGGGTAAGGTTTTCACCCTCTGGAGAGGGTCTAGTTACATAAATCATCCGCCATTTAATTCCTTTAATATTGCTTTTGCACCTTGATCTAATAAGCGTTTTGCTAATTCTTGTCCTAACTTTTTGGCTTCAGTTATACTACCTTCTAATGTCCCTTTGATTATTCTAGAACCGTCAATGCGTCCAACAAGGCCTTGTAGTGATAAAATATTGTTATTTAATTGGCTATAACTAGCAATGGGCACTTGGCATCCGCCTTGTAAGGCTTTATTCATTGCTCTTTCTGCTTCAATACAAACTCGGCTATGTTTGTCATCAAGCACTGAAAGAATTTCTAATATTTGCTTATCATCTGATCGAGTTTCAATACCAATAGCACCTTGTCCGACAGCAGGTAAAATTAAGTCAGTATCAATATATTGTTTGATTCTGTCTTCTAATGCTAAACGCTTTAACCCCGCTGAGGCTAAGATGATGGCATCGTATTGCTTATTATCCAGTTTAGCTAAACGAGTGCCGACATTGCCACGAAGATCTTTAATTTGTAAATGGGGATATTTTGCCCGCAATTGACATTGACGTCGTAAACTTGATGTACCAATTATAGCACCATTGGGTAGCTCATCTATATTTGAATATTTATTTGAAATGAAGCTATCACGTACATCATCTCGCTTGCAAATTGTGGCTAGTGTTAATCCTTCAGGAAACTCAGCAGGGATGTCTTTTATTGAATGGACTGCAATATCTGCTTCGTTATTTAATATTGCTTGTTCTAGTTGTTTTACAAAAAGACCTTTACCACCAATTTTTGATAAAGGGCTGTCTAGCAATACATCACCTTTAGTTACCATGGGAATTAATTCCACAGTCAAATTTGGGTGATTAGTTAAAATTTGTTGCTTAACAAAATTTGCTTGCCATAGCGCTAATGGGCTTTTACGAGTTGCAATGCGAATGTTCAATTAATTTCCCTATTTTTGGTTTAGGTGATTTATATTTAATGAGTAATTTCTACACTAGTGTGATTAATATGATCACCTGAAAGTCAATATGGCCTGATAGGGTGTGACTGTATCAGGCTATTTGAATTTAAGTTGTTATTCTAAATTGTCAACAAAGCTAACGGCATAACCAATATAGTTAGCTGGTGTTAACTGTTTTAATCGTGTTTTTTCACTTTCGGGTAGATCTAATGAGTCAATAAATTTTTGCATGCCTTTTGCATCAACTCTTTTGCCTCGAGTTAATTCTTTTAATTTTTCGTAAGGTTTTTCAATACCATAACGACGCATTACTGTTTGAATTGGCTCGGCTAAAACTTCCCAGTTGCGATTAAGTTCTTCAAGTAAGTGGTCTTGGTTGACTTCGAGTTTGTTTAATCCTTTTAGGGTTGATTGATAAGCTATAATGGCATAACCAATACCTACACCTAGATTACGCAACACTGTAGAATCGGTTAAATCACGTTGCCAGCGGGAAATCGGTAATTTGCTACCTAAATGGTTCATAATTGCGTTGGCAATCCCTAAATTGCCTTCTGAATTTTCGAAGTCAATAGGATTAACTTTGTGTGGCATGGTTGAAGATCCAATCTCGCCAGCAATAGTTTTTTGTTTAAAGTGATTTAGTGAAATATATCCCCAAATATCTCGATCAAAGTCTATTATTATGGTATTAAAGCGTGCTACACAATCAAAGAATTCGGCAATATAGTCATGCGGTTCTATTTGGGTGGTATAAGGATTCCATTTTAGTCCTAGCGAGTTAACAAAATTCTCACTAAATTTATGCCAGTTCACTTGCGGATAAGCAACCATATGTGCATTATAATTACCTGTTGCACCATTAATCTTACCTAGTATTTCAACCGATTTTAGTTGTTTTAATTGGCGCTTTAAGCGGTAGGCTACATTAGCAAACTCTTTACCTATGGTTGATGGCGTAGCGGGTTGACCATGTGTTCTTGAAAGTAGCGGTAAATCACGATAAGCGATAGCTTGTGAGGTGATTTTATCAATGAGTTTATTCCAATATGGCACTAAGACAGCTTCTCGAGCTGTTTTTAGCATTAACGCATAAGATAAGTTGTTAATGTCTTCTGATGTGCAGGCAAAATGGATAAACTCATTAATGGCGTGTAATTCTTCATGAGTGCTTACTTTTTCTTTTAGAAAATATTCTACAGCTTTAACATCGTGATTAGTGGTTTTTTCGATTTCTTTAATGCGACTTGCATCTTGCACATTAAATTGGTCTACAATTTGATTAAGATGATTAATAGCTGATTGACTTAATGTTGGAACCTCTAAAATATCTGCTTGTGAAGCTAATTTTTGTAGCCAACAAACCTCGACCTGAACACGGTATTTTAATAAACCATATTCGCTAAAAATGGTACGTAACTCTGTGGTTTTGTCACCATAACGCCCGTCAATTGGCGAAAGGGCAGTGAGTGCAGATAATTCCATCGGTTTTACTCCGTTACAATATTTGAAATATCAGTTATAAAGTGCAAATTAGTTTGCGCAATTAATTTGGTCTAATAGCTCTTGTGCTGCTTTGCAAATGCGTTTACGGCAAAAAAGAAACTGAAAACGATTTCCACCAACTTGATACCATAAAATAGCCGATCGAACACATCCCAAAAGAGCTGTTCTTACTTTTGCTTGTACCAATGTGTTTTGTAAAAATTCGATTTTCCCAACAACTTTTATTTTTGTTGATATTGGGCTGATGATATCAGAATAAATTCCGGCTAATGAATAGGACAGATCATCAATATTAGTACTAATAGTTTCATCATTTATGTCTAGATAAAGCCCTGAAATGCGTTTTAATCGTTGGTCAATTTTATCTAATGCGTCATCATTTTTTAATAATTTGCTAGTAATGCCAATTGTACCAAACAGGTAACGAATAATTTGGACTTGTTCTTTTTGTCCTGATAATAATAATTGTATTATTGTTTGTAATCCTGTTTTGATATTTTTAATACCATCATAAACATCATCCGTTGTTTTTGGCGAGGTTTTAAACAAGCTTTTTATTGCTTGTTCATAAAGTGTAGCATTACAAACGCCTGTGTTAGCAAGTTGTGGCACCAGTATTGCACTTTGTGTCGCACCAGCGAGGGCAATAGCAATATGGTGGTATTTATTATTCACGTTAGTCTTCCTTACTGTTTGTAATTCGTTCTTCTATAATACCACCACCAAGACATACTTCATCTTTATAAAAGACAGCAGACTGACCTGGTGTAACAGCTACAACAGGATTATCAAATATGACTTTAATTTTGTCATCGGTTAATGGTATTACTTGGCAGGCTATGTCTTGTTGACGATAACGTGTTTTTACAGTACAGCTAAATGGTTTTGTTACTACTTTACGATCAACCCAATGAAGTTGTTGAGCAATTAATCCTTCAGAAAGGAGTGCTGGATGATCGTGGCCTTGTGCCACAATCAATTCGTTATTGGTAAGATCTTTGTCAACAACATACCATGGTGTGTCGTCAGCTTGTTTTAAACCACCAATACCAAGCCCTTTGCGTTGCCCTAATGTGTGATACATCAAGCCTTGATGTTGACCAATAATCTCGCCATCAATAGTGCGAATGTTACCTGCTTGAGCGGGTAAATATCGTGCTAAAAAGTCACTAAATTTACGTTCACCAATAAAGCAGATGCCAGTTGAGTCTTTTTTAGCAGCGGTCGCTAAACCAAGCTGTTGTGCAATTTTTCGCACTTCAGGTTTTTCGAGTTCACCAACAGGAAATAAGCTTTGGTTTACTTGTGCTTCGCTAAGGGTGTAAAGAAAGTAGCTTTGATCTTTGTTATTGTCGATCCCTCGTAATAATTCTACTTTATCACCTGTTTGACGTTTACGGACATAATGCCCTGTGGCAATAAAGTCTGCGCCAAGATCTTCGGCCGCATATTCTAAAAACGCTTTAAATTTTATTTCTTTATTACATAAAATATCAGGATTTGGCGTTCGGCCTGCTTTGTATTCCGATAAAAAGTGCTCAAATACGTTGTCCCAATATTCGGCAGCAAAATTGACAGTATGTAATTTTATATTTAATTTGTCACAAACTGCTTGCGCATCGGCTAAGTCAACGGCGGCAGAGCAATATTCTTCTGTGTCGTCTTCTTCCCAATTTTTCATAAATAGCCCAACAACATCATATCCTTGTTGTTGTAATAAATAAGCAGAAACTGAAGAATCAACGCCACCAGACATTCCGACAACGACTTTTTTTCGAGTGTTTATATTTGGCATAATATTATATTAATAGGTAAAACTAATAAAAAATTTAGTGCTAATTCTAGCATAACTAGCGAAAAAAGCATAAAGTTATGCTGACAACGATTGTTAAGTTAATTTATTTTTTATAATAGCTTTACATTGATTTTATACTGAAACACATAGTTACCTGAAACTTTTTGACATTTTTTTACTTTGGTATTCATAGAAAAAAACGAGAGTTAAATACATTAAAACAGCCTTACCGTCGAAGCCGATAAAGCTGTAATTAGCCCAAGCTTAAATGGGTTTTAGTTAAGATCTTTTAGAAGATAAACTACATGCCCAATAATTTTAAATTCTTGCGGTTCATGCTTATCCCCAATAATGGTTGGATACTTAGGATTGTCGCAAAGTAAAGCTAAGTTTGCTCCTTGATTTTGAATGCGTTTTATACTGATTTGATCCTCATATTCAACAGCATACAAATAGCCATCGATCGGTTTGTAATGCGCTTTATCAATAATAAGAATATCATGATTTGATATTGTTGGCTCCATGCTATCACCTTTTGCCCATACGGCGACTAAGTCTTCGTAATTACAGCCTTGATGCTTTATTAAATTAATATCAAATGGGATTGATTCGATTTTTGAGTAAGATTTCACCATATTATTTAAATGGTGGAATGGAATATATACTGAATCTTGAGTATCTGAATCAGATAATAATCGACATTTTCCTTTTCCAGTTACTAACCATTCAATAGGAACATTACATTTTTGGGCTATGATGGCTAATCTATTTAGTGATGGGTAGGTTTTACCTGATAAGTAATCTCTTATTACAGCTTCTGACATGCCAACTTTTTTAGCAAAGGCATTACCTGAAAGACCTTCTAACACTAGGCTTAATCGATTTTTAAAATTAATGACCCCTGTATTAGTTAGGGTTCGTGTTTTTTCTTTTTCGATTTGGTTTTTTATTTTATTTTCGAACATTTTTTCCTCTATTCCATTTTTTTATTGTTTTTATTGTTTTAAATCGTTTTTTTCTGTGTTATTCTGTTCTATATAAATTCATATCTTTTGAACATTGTATTATCGATAATCTTTACAATAGTAAGAATTTAACTAATAGAGGATCTCATAATGAGAGAGCAAGATCAAGACTGGGCACCATCTAGAGTTGTAGGCGAAATTAAAATTAGAGGCGGAAATTTAAGAGCATTGTCTAGAGCTAGTGGTTTGCAGGCTGATACTTTAAGAAACGCATTATATCGTCATTGCCCTAAGTATGAACGAATTATTTCTGATTATTTACAAGTACCTGTCGAAAAAATTTGGCCTACACGTTATCCGACTAAGGCTAAATAATGATATTAATTTAAATGATAAAAAGACGCTAAATTAAGCGTCTTTTTACTTTGTTATTCGACATATTTATGCGTTATTTTTTAGCTTGTTCAGCCGCTTTAACAATTGCCGCAAAAGCATCAGCTTTTAGTGATGCACCACCAACTAATGCGCCATCAATGTCGGGTTGAGTAAATAGTTCAGCAGCATTTTTATCATTAACTGAACCACCATATTGAATGGTTACTTGTTGTGCTACTTTTGCATCTTGTTTAGCAATATGATCACGAATGAATTTGTGAACAGCTTGTGCTTGTGCTGGAGTTGCAGATTTGCCAGTTCCAATAGCCCAGATTGGTTCATAAGCAATAACCGCACCGTTAAATGCTTGAACACCAAGTGCTTTTATTACAGCATCAATTTGGCGTGCGCAAACAGCTTGTGTTTGACCAGCTTCGTTTTCTGCTTCGGTTTCGCCAATACATAATACAGGCACTAAACCAGCTTCTTTAATTACACCAAATTTTTTTGCAATAAATTCATCAGATTCTTTGTGATAAGTTCGGCGTTCAGAATGTCCAATAATAATATGAGTCACGCCAATTTCTTTTAACATGTTAACTGATACTTCGCCAGTAAAAGCACCTGACAAATTAATACCAACATCTTGTGCTCCTAAAATAATATTAGATCCACTTAATTGGTGTTTTACAAAATCAAGGTATACAACAGGTGGTGCAATTGCAATATCACATGCTGTGTCGTTTGATAGCTCACTTTTTAGTCCTGCGACTAAGCTTTTAGCCATATCCAAACTACCGTTTAATTTCCAGTTACCCATAACGAGAGGTTTTCGCATAATTTTCTCCAACTTAAGATTTAAAAAGGTGTTGATTTTAGAATGAATTCGGTATAATGATTAGCATTATACACCAAATAATTTGAGCTTGAGGAAAAATATGTCATTAGAAATACTAAATCAATTAGAAAGTCGAATCCAACATACTATAAATACTATCAATACATTACAACAAGAGATTGCAACCTTAAGAAAAGGCAATCAAGAGTTAGAGCAATTAATTAATGATAGTTCAGATGAAATGAAAGCACTACGTGACGAAAACGAAAAGTTAAAACAAGATCAGCAAGTATGGCAACAACGTATTCAAACTTTATTAAGTAAAATTGGTGAAATTACACAATAATTGATTCGACTTTATGAACGCGACTTATGTCGCGTTTCTTTTATATTTTATTTACTATAATGTTGAAGATTAAGTCTAATGCGACAAAAGCTAAAATCACTTTGGTTGACCGAAACGATCCATTTAATTGAAACAGAATCTGGGCAGTTTGCTGATCAAGATATCAACCGACAAGTAAGAGCCGAACAAATATCGCTTTCAGATCGAATTGTGATGCGTGCAATCATGTTGTCTAAACAAAATGGATTGTATTTGGCGCAAAAAGTACTTTTGCGATCGGTAAAGTTGTCTTTTGTATTATTGCTGTTACTATCTGTTTTTTTAGGTGGTTCATTAGCATTGGGGGCGTTAAGTCAAAACCCTATCAATTTGTATTGGGCGCTTTTTAGTTTATTAGGAGTTCATTTAATTACGCTAACTATTTGGCTTGGTTCGTTTTTCCTCTTTTCCAATTTTGGTGGTAGTTTGTTGATTCATTGTTGGTTATGGTTGGCTAAAAAGCTTTCTCAAAAAAAGACAGTGCAACAACTGATCCCTGCATTTGTTGAACTATTTGGCTCTCGTATTCGTTGGCTTATTGGATTTGTGCTTAACCTGTTTTGGACTGTGATTTTAAGTTGTGCATTATTAGTTTTAGTTGTGCTATTTTCAACTAAGCATTATAGTTTTGAATGGCAAACCACTTTGCTCAGTTCTGATACGATTATTGGTTTAACTCATTATTTAGGCTATTTACCGTCATTACTTGGCTTTGAAATTCCAAAAGACGAAGTTATAAAACTAAGCGAACATGCGTTAAGTGCTGGTGAAATTCGATCATCGTGGGCTGTTTGGCTGTTAGGTGTATTTATTGTTTATGGATTAATGCTGCGGTTTTTGTGTATGGTGTTTTGTGGTGTTAATTGGCTTATTAGTAGTCGTCGAATTCAGCTAAATATCTCTCATCCTGATTATCAAATATTAGCAAGTCGGTTGCAGCCATTATTTGTGAATATTGAAGATGCTGATAAATTAGGTCACAATAGTCACCAGTGGCATTTTTCAACACATTCAATAGAAGCTGCTGAAGGTAATTTTTTGGTTGCCATCGATGTGCAAGAAAGTTGGCATTACCCTGAGTCTGTCTCATTTTTAGGTTTTTTAAATACCCGTGAACAGCGCAGTAATATTTTAGATTATTTGCAATTAACGCCAGCTCAAAAATTATTAATTGCGGTTGATACCGATAGAGCGCCAGATAGGGGAGTATTGAATTTTATTAATCAACTGATCAATAAATCTCAGCAAACTCGTATTTGGTTTATTAATCAAGGTAAACAGTATCATAATTGGCAATCATTATCTTTACAGTTGGCTCAACCTGACTGGCTAAGCGAGGCTCTGTAAAATGCTATCAACATTAAAATTAGCAGTGGTTGGTCATGCCAATGTCGGCAAAACATCTTTACTACGCACCTTAATTCGTAATAGTCATTTTGGAAATGTATCTGATAGCCCTGGCACCACAAGACACGTTGAATCAATAACATTGCCACTTGAGCATAATAAATCAATAATTTTTTATGATACCCCAGGATTAGAAGACAGTTTAGCACTTTATGATTATATTAACCAATTACTTCCTACTAATGCAAAACTTGATGGTGTCGATAAATTAACATTTTTTTTACAAAGCCCAGAGTCTGAAAACGTATTTAATCAAGAAGCTAAAGTCATTAAGCAACTACTAAATAGTGATGCGGCTATCTACGTGATAGATGTACGAGAGCCAGTATTGGCAAAGTATCACGATGAATTAGCTATTTTATCCAATAGTGATAAGCCCATATTAGCTGTTTTAAATTTTACTGCAGACAACAACCAAAATGAAAAGGAATGGAAAAGATTGCTGTCACGCATTGGGATTCATGCTATTATTAGGTTCGATGCTATATTTCCTCCTATGGATGGTGAAGAACGTTTATATCATAGCCTTGCCTTACTGGTTGAACCTGCTAAGGTTATATTAGATAACTGGCTAGATAAAATTGCACAAATTCGTAATTCTCGAAATCAAACCGCTAATCTGATTATTGCCGAAACACTCGTTGATGTTACAGCCTTTTATGAAATGGCTAAAACAGAAGATGTGCAGGCAATTGCTGATATGCAAGATAAAGTTAGAAAGCGAGAACAAATAGCGATCAATGAATTATTAAAATTGTATCAATTTGATTCAAATCAAGAAAGTGAAGAGAATTTACCTTTAATAAAAGGTCGCTATAATGCTGACCTATTTAATATTGATGCTCTAAAAATGATGGGTACTCATTTGACTAAAGGCTTTGTTCAGGGGGCGACAATTGGTGCTAGTATTGATTTAGCGACCGGAGGTATCTCACTTGGCTCAGCAGCGTTAATTGGTGCCGCAGTTGGTAGTTTAATGCAGACTGCAAAACATTATGGTTCTAGAGTTCGGTATCAGCTTTCGGGATATAGAAAGTTAAGTGTTGATGATGTTATTATTTGTTTTCTTTCTTTGCGCTTAATTCGCCTTAAAGAAAGTTTGAATCATCGTAGCCATGCGGACACTAGCCCAGTTAGGTTATCTAAAATAGATAAAACTGAATGGGAAAAAGGCGTGTTGCCTAAAAGCTTAAAATTGGCTAGGCGTTATTCGTATTGGTCAACGTTAAATAAAGGAACAAAAAGAAATGATAAAAAAAGACAATCAACTATTAGGGACGTTGCTCGGCAACTGTACTAACGTGAAAAAACGTTTTTTAATAACTATATTGTTTTTTTCTATTTTCATGTTGTTTGGTTGTAGTACTACCCAACGTCAGGTTTCTATTAAGAAAACTAAACCTAGTCCTAATCTAACCATGTTAGCTAAAATAGAATCTCACTATAAAAAATGGCAAAACACGCCATACCGTTATGGTGGTACGACTTTAGCTGGAAGTGATTGTTCAGGTTTTGTAATGAACTTTTTTAAAAATAAACTTTCAAAAAACTTACCAAGAAGTGCTGCTGAACAAGCTCGGTTGGGTGTTAAGGTAAACACCCCTAAAGCAGGTGACTTAGTATTCTTTAAGACAGGTCGCAGCCGTAGTGGTCTACATGTTGGAATTTATTATGCAGATGGCAAATTTTTACACGCTTCAACATCAAAAGGTGTAATTTATTCAAACTTAAATGATAGTTATTGGAAAAAACATTATTGGATGACGCGTCGTATTATGGGTAGCTAAATTTTTTTCGTCATTATTCTCAATGAATAATTCAATTTTAACGGCTCATAATAAAAATAAAGCTCTTTAAATTAGCTAATATTTAAAGAGCTTTAGAATAAGCAGTTAATTTAAATTTTTCCTTTTTCTTTTAATTCACGCATTACATTTGCAACGTAAAGCATTTCGCTAGGCGAACCAAGCGATATTCGACACCAATTTGTTGCTGGTGCGAAATCTCTACCAATTAATACAAAATTATTTTTCATTAGTTCTCGATAATCTTTCAAATCAATTGGGCTTTTGTGAAACATAAAATTAGTTTGGGATTTTAAATAATGCAAACCTAGTTCAGACAATGCTTTTTCCATAATTTGCCTTGATACATCAACCGCTTTTTTAGAGTATGTTAAAAAGGGTTGATCATCTATTGATGCGAGAGCTGCGCAAACACCACAGTAATTAAGTTTTTCACCAGCAACATATTGAGCTATATTCTTAACATTTTCAACTGAACTGACCACATAACCCACTCGTAACCCTGCCATAGCATGGATTTTTGAGAATGTTTTAAGCAATATAATATTGTCACAACCTTGTGTAATTAATTTATCCACCGATTCAAATGCAGGATCATTAACAAATTCAGCATAGGCTTCGTCAACAATAAAAATAGTATTTTTAGGCTTACTTTTTATCCAAGATTCAATTTCACTTGTTGCAAAAACTGTCGAAGTTGGATTGTTTGGATTAACTAAATAGACAATTGAAAATCCATTATAGTCTTCAGCAGCTTTTTGTATGCCTTTTATATCGATCTGCCAATCTGGCAAACTTGGTACTTTGGTAATTTTTAAATTAAAGATCTTTGCAAAATGTTCTCCATCTCCATAAGTAAGCTCAGGAATGACTAATTGAGTATTTGACTTAACAAATGCAGCAATAGCACTACGAATACCTTCTGAAGATCCTGCAGTTAATAAAATTTGAATATCATCGACTTTATGATATTTAGCTAATCGTTTGTTAAGCAATGGCATTTCGGCTTTGGCATAGCGATTAGCTTTTGGTACAGCCTCAATTGCAGCTTGTTTTGCACGTGGCGACATACCAAGCGCATTTTCATTAAAGTTGAGCCTTACTGGATTATTAATATCAGGTGTTGCTACATTTTCAAGCAGAGGTAGAGAGAATGAAATCGAGTTTTGTGATTCTATTGCATGAGCTTTAGATAATAATTGATTAATAGATAGCCCTGCAATTGCCGCACTGGAAAATGTGATTAATTTTCTTCTACTGACGTTTAAATTGGATATCATGATTCACCTCCCATTTAATTAATTTTTATGTGGTCAACTATTAATCATGCAAAAATAATACCAAGTTTTTAATAATCATTGGATAATTGATTTATATAGTACTCAATAACATAAAGTTAGTGATATTAGCTTGTTATATGAACTATAGTGATCGGAATATGCACAATTCTAGTGCTTTATTGCTCAAATGCGGTAATAAAAAAGGACTGTTATTAATAACAGCCCTTTATAATGGTTTGTAATTACCTGTATAGCTATTGTTAGCTATCTGCTGGGTGTTTCAATATCCGAATAGGTTGCTAGCATCTGTAAGAATTTATATTTAGAATTTGCCATTTTTGTTGAACGTTCATGCAAGGTATTTGCAATTACAGGTTCAAGTGTTTCTAAACGACGGAAACGTTGTTCTTTTAGTAAGATACCAGTTAATGACTCACTAGTTGGTGTTTTGGAATCTAGCACTAATCCTGGTTTGCCTTCTGCCATACGGCGTGGGTCGTAACGATACAAAGGCCAGAATCCTGATTTAACTAGATCTTTCATTTGTTCATGCGATTTAGCCAGATCATAGCCATGTTCCTCACAAGGACTATAAGCAATAACTAAAGATGGTCCATCATAAGCTTCGGCTTCTTGTAATGCTTTAAGTGTTTGATTTAGTTGCGAGCCTAACGCAATTTGTGCTACATATACATGACCGTACATCATTACACTAACACCAAGATCTTTACGTGCTTTATGCTTACCTAAATCAGCAAATTTTGATACAGCGCCCATTGGAGTGGCTTTTGATTGTTGGCCTCCAGTGTTGGAATAACACTGAGTGTCTAATACCAATATATTTACGTTATCAGTTAAGCTCATAACATGATCAAGCCCGCCGAATCCAATATCGTAAGCCCAACCATCGCCACCAATAGCCCAAACTGATTTATCTACCAAATAATTTGCATCTATCATCAACTCTTGTGCTTGCGAAGAATCTAAGTGTGCAAGCTGTTCACGTAATAACTCGACTTGTTGACGTTTTTCCGCTATAGAGGTTTCTGGTGATTTTAAGGCGATGACTATTTCGGGCGAAATATCACCAGCAACATAATCAAGCAAACGTAACGCCCGTTTTTTATGTTGGTTATAAGTAATACGATATCCTAATGCAAACTCTGCATTATCTTCAAATAATGAGTTTGCCCAAGCAGGTCCACGACCATTTCGATCAGTAGTGTAAGGAGATGATGGGAGGTTGCCACCATAAATTGAGGAACAGCCAGTGGCATTGGCAATGGCTAAATGGTCACCATAAAGTTGGGTCAACAATTTGATGTATGGTGTTTCGCCACAACCTGCGCAAGCACCCGAATATTCAAATAACGGTGTAAGTAATTGCGATGTACGCACATCAATGCGTTCAAGCGTGCTAATATCACGATCAGGCAATGCAGTAAAGTACTCAAAGTTAGCTCGTTGAGTCTCAAGATTATCGATACGTGATTGCATGTTAATGGCTTTAATTTCAAAATTATTACGATCACGAGCTGGGCACACTTCGACACATAAATTACAGCCAGTACAATCTTCTGGTGCAACTTGTAAAACATATCGTTGTCCCTTCATATCACGAGCTTTTACTTCAAGTGAGCTTAATGAATCAGGCGCATTGATCATTTCATCAGGATCAACAACCTTAGCTCGAATAGCTGCATGAGGACAAGCAACCGCACAATGATTACATTGGGTACAGAGTTCAGGTTGCCAAATAGGGATCTCTTCAGCAATGTTACGTTTTTCCCACTTAGTTGTACCTATAGGCCAAGTTCCATCGGGTGGAAATGCTGATACAGGCAAGTTATCTCCTAAACCAGCTAACATTGCAGCAGTGACTGTTTTAACAAAATCAGGCGCATTAGCAGGTACAATAGATGGCATTGTTGAACTGCTTTGGTCAACACAGCTAAGTGGTATTTGTTCAAGCGAAGCTATAGCTAAGTCGAGCGCTTTCCAGTTATTTTCAACTAAATCTTGTCCTTTACTGCTGTAACTTTTGGCAATGACTTCTTTTAATTGGGCGATATTAAAATCGTTTTTAAAAATTCCAGCTAGATGAAAAAATGCCGCCTGCATAACGGTATTAATTCTTGCGCCTAAATTACATTCACGAGCTATTTTTGCCGCATTGACAATGTAAAAGTGTGCTCGTTTTTGTATTAATTGTGCTTGCACTTCTTTAGGTAGACGATGCCAAACTTCATCTTTGCTATATGGAGTGTTAAGTAAAAAGATACCATCGTCCTTTAACTTATCAACAATTTGATATTTATCGATAAACTGATCTTGGTGGCAGCCAATAAAGTGTGCGCTGGTAATTAAATAGGGTGAATCAATTGGATCTAAGCTGACTCGTAAGTGTGAAGTCGTCAAACCTCCTGCCTTTTTAGAGTCATATACAAAATATCCTTGCACATAAAAAGGAGAATTATCACCAATAATTTTAATATTATTTTTGGTTGCAGATACCGTGCCATCACTACCAAGCCCATAAAATAACGCTTCAAGAGCAGATTTTTGTGGTATCGATTGGTTAGGTAAAGGTAAAGAAAGCCCTGTTATATCATCATAAATACCAACGGTAAAACGTTGTTTGGGTTTATCTAATCCAAGTTCATTAAAAATAGCAAGTACACACTTAGGATCAAATTCTTTAGATGATAACCCATAGCGTCCACCTATAATAAGAGGCATAGTTGCGCGTTCTTTGCGCGACAGGCTTTCAGCAAATGCGGTCATAATATCTAAATAAAGCGGTTCGGCTTGGGCCCCCGGCTCTTTAGTTCTATCAAGCACAGCAATTTTATCAACAGTACTTGGAATAACTTCGAGCAGATGATTGGCTGAAAATGGGCGGAATAGCCTAACGATCACAACCCCGACTTTTTCGTTTTGTTTAAGTAAAACATCCACTACTTCTTTGGCGGTACTAGCACCAGATCCCATAACTATAATAATATGCTCAGCATCACTAGCACCATAATATTCAAAAGGTTGATACTTTCGGCCTGTTTCTGCTGCAAAAGCATCCATAGCATCAACAACATGTTGATAAACATTATCATAATAAGTATTTATCGCTTCTCGGCACTGGAAGTATGTATCAGGATTAGCTGATGTACCTCTAGTTACTGGTTTATCAGGCGTTAATGCTCGTGAGCGATAGGCTTTAATAGCTTCGTGTGGTAATAAATTACGAATTTGGTCATCACTTATTGGATGGATTTTATTAACTTCATGTGAGGTTCTAAATCCATCAAAAAAATGAACAAAAGGAACAAGGCTATTAAAGCTGGCCATTTGCGAAATTAAAGCAAAATCCTGCGCTTCTTGCACTGAGCTAGAACAAAGCATCGCAAAACCAGTTTGCCTAATTGCCATCACATCAGAATGATCGCCAAAAATTGAAAGAGCATGCGTTGCAATGGTACGTGCTGCAACATGCAAAACAAAAGGAGTCAGTTCGCCGGCTATTTTGTACAGCGATGGGATCATTAAAAGCAAACCCTGTGATGAAGTAAACGAAGTTGCAAGTGCACCTGTCATTAATGAACCATGAACGGTTGCAATTGCACCTGCTTCGGATTGCATTTCAATCACTCTTGGTGTATCACCAAAGACATTTGGTTTATTAAACTCAGCCCAAGTGCTAGCTTGCTCGGCCATGGTTGAGCTTGGTGTGATTGGGTAAATAGCAATGACTTCGTTTGCCCGATAAGCGACGGATGACACCGCACTATTAGCGTCTGATATGATCATTAAAAAACCTTTTATTTTAAAGTATTACGACATTACTTTGTTATAATCATTTTATTTACTATTGTATCAAAAAGTCAGGTTACTTTGAGCTATTTTTATATTAATTTTTGAGTAAAAGCGTTGAATTTTTGGGTTACAGGATAGACGAAAGATGATGATTGAAAAAACAGAGCAATGGTATCTAGTTAGTTATGCTATTGGTGATTTTTTGAATCAATAAACTTTGTAGTAGGCTAAAAAAGATATTATCCAACTTATCTAAAGTTGCATAATATCTAAAATAGAATACTTGCTACTTAATAATAACACGATCATTTGACGTTGAATTTTTAATTTCACCTAATAGCCAAGCCTTTTCACCATGATTATTTAGTAAAGTAATTGCTTTATCGGCTAACTGTTTTGGTAAAGCAATAATTAAGCCAACACCACAGTTAAAAGTTCGATACATTTCGTGAAGGCTAACATTTCCCGATTGTTGTAACCAATTAAATATTGCTGGCCATTGCCAACTAGCTTCATTAATGACTGCTTGAGTATTTTCAGGCAAAACACGAGGAATATTTTCCCAGAATCCACCGCCAGTTATATGGGCAATGGCGTGCACATCAACTTGAGTAATAAGGTCAAGAACGGACTTAACGTAGATCTTAGTTGGTGCAAGTAGGTGATCGGCAAGAGTTTTGCCATCTAACTGTTCAGTGGCAGGATTTACACCGCTGACTTCAATTATTTTACGCACTAATGAATAGCCATTAGAATGAGCACCGCTTGATGCTAATGCAATTAATGCATCGCCATCTTGTACTTTACTACCGTCAATCATAGCCGACTTTTCAACAACACCAACGCAAAATCCTGCTAAATCATAGTCATTACCATGATACATACCCGGCATTTCGGCTGTTTCACCGCCAACTAAAGCACAACCCGATTGTTTACAACCCTCAGCAATACCAGTTACCACAGTGGCTGCAACATCAACATTAAGTTTGCCGGTAGCATAATAATCAAGGAAGAATAAAGGTTCAGCACCTTGTACAATCAGATCGTTAACACACATTGCTACTAAATCGATGCCGATTGATTCGTGGCGATTTAAATCCATGGCTAGACGTAATTTAGTTCCGACACCATCGGTACCAGATACTAAAATAGGTTCTTTATATTTTTGTGGAATAGCACACAGTGCGCCAAAGCCACCCAGTCCACCCATAACCTCAGGTCGTTTGGTTTCTTTAACAACAGATTTAATACGATTAACAAGTTCATTGCCAGCATCAATATCGACACCAGCATCTTTATAACTAAGAGAATTGTTGTTTGACACGGTAAGTAGTCCTTACAATAAAAAGTTGTTACTATTTTAGCAAGGATGAAATTTAATGGCGATTAATTATTTACAAAATAACCAATTAAATAAAATTACTAATTATTTTCAAACCAACTTTCTAAAATAATGATTGCCGATGTAGCATCTACATGACCTTTTTTCAGTGCACGAAAACCACGAGATGCAAATATATGAGATTTAGCTTCAACAGTTGATAAGCGCTCATCTTGTAGATGGACTTGATAGCCAAACATACCGTGTAATCGGTTAGCAAATTTGCGTGCTCTAGCCGTAAGAGGTTGTTCTGTACCATCCATATTTAAGGGTAACCCAACTATTAAAAAGTCGGGTTTCCACTCATTTAAGACCTTTTCGATAGTTTGCCAGTTAGGAATACCATCGCGGGCTTTAAACGAGCATAAAGGATTGGCTGTTTTAGTTATATCTTGTCCAATAGCCGCTCCAATACTGGCAGTGCCAAAATCAAATGCGATAATGGTTGCCATGGGTCATGCATTTCCCATTTGGTGTGAAATAGTATTCATATTGATTCCAAGTGATTGAGCGGCTTTTTGCCAACGTTCATCAATGGCAACTTCATAAATAATTTGAGGATCGGCATCAACCACTAACCAATCATTACGAGCAATTTCATTTTCGAGTTGTAGAGACTGCCAGCTTGAATAACCTAAAGCCAAAAAGATATTTTGGGGCTGTTCAGGAGAGCCGATTGATTTAAGTGCATCAAGCGAAGTACTAATCATCACATCATCTGAAATCTGAATACTAGAAGCAAACCCATCTAAAGGTGTGTGTAAAATAAAACCCTGTTCATCAGCAATGGGGCCACCACAAAATACAGGTTGTTCTAGTTCTGCGCAACTTGTAGGTGATGTAATTTCTAAACGTGCAAGAACGGTTGCCACATTAAGTTCAATAATTGGTTTATTAATCATAATCCCCATAGCGCCATCACGATTATGTTCACAAATATAAATAACTGAATGACTAAACATAGAATCATCAAGTGTTGGCATTGCGATAATAAAATGGTTTTTTAAATTCATAGTTTTACATTCAAGTTAATTTTATAATGCACATTTGCCAATTTTAACGTTGTGTTCAACATTACAGTGCATTAATAATTCTGGTTCATTTGTTTCTTCATTGATCGATTCTGAAACAATTTCAAAATTTTGAGAAAGATAAAAGTTGATCGCATTAGTATTTTTTTTATAAACATGTACCAACAGTTCGTTATGGCGTTGTTTTGCTTTTTCAACAAGAGCTTTACCTGTTCCTTGCCGGCGAAAAGCTTCATCTACAAATAGACCTGAAATATAATTTTCAGTTATACCGATAAACCCTTTAACTCCATCAAGGTCTTGAACGTATAAAGTAGACATTGGAATTAACATTTTTACTAAATCACAATTTTGTTTAAAAAACTCAGGATTGATAAAGCTATGAGCTTGCAAATTACCTTGCAACCATATCGTCATTACACTGTTTAAATCTGTGGGTTTATATTCTCTAATCATTGTTTAACTCTTTTTATTTAATCGATGTTCTATTGCGTCCATTAACATACCGGTAATTGAAAGGCCTGGGTTAGCTGCTTCAATTTCACGAACACAGGTTGGGCTGGTAACGTTAATTTCGGTTAACTTATCACCAATGATATCAAGTCCTACAAATAGTAGGCCTTTTTCTTTTAAAACTGGGGCGATGCTTTTAGCTATATGCCAATCGCTTTCGCTTAAGGCTCTAACTTCGCCATGTCCTCCAGCAGCAAGGTTGCCACGAGTTTCACCTTTTTGAGGGATTCGTGCTAAACAATAAGGTACAGGTTCACCATCAACCACTAATACACGTTTATCACCGTCTTTAATCGCAGGAATAAAGTTTTGAGCCATGCAATAACGTGTGTTATGTTCGGTTAACGTTTCAATAATCACTGAAACATTGGGATCGTCTTGTTTGATTCGAAAAATGGATGATCCCCCCATGCCATCAAGTGGTTTTAAAATGATATCATGGTGTTGTTCGTGAAAAGCTTTGATATGCTGTGTTTGACGTGTAACCAAGGTTTTTGGTGTAAACTCGGCAAACCAAGCGGTAAAAAGCTTTTCGTTACAATCGCGTAGACTTTGTGGTTTATTTACGACTAACACACCGTTAGCTTCGGCACGCTCTAGAATGTATGTAGCATAGATATATTCAGTATCAAAAGGTGGATCTTTACGCATTAAAATTGTGTCAAGGTCACTTAGTGGAATTGTCTGTTCTTGCCCAAATTCAAACCAATGATCTTTATCGTTATAAACTGTTAAAGAGCGAGTTGTGGCATAAGCTTCGCCAGTATCTAGAAAAAGGTCATTCATTTCAATATAAAAAAGTTCATAACCCCTTTTTTGCGCCTCAAGTAACATGGCAAAACTGGTATCTTTTTTTATTTTGATGTGACTAATTGGATCCATTACAATGCCCAGCTTTATCATGATGACTCCTTACCTATTTTGTCTTTATAAAATTGTTTTATACTGAAACATGGGTATTCCTGAAACTTTTTAACAGGTTTTTAATCATAATACCCAAATTAAAATTTAATATTTGTTGTTATCATACTCGTTACAAGTTCAGTTGCAAAGCAATCATTACTTATCATTTGTATAAGATATATTTATCCAAGATCGCCTAAATGTACTTGTAAGGCGGTGAGAGCCGTTAATGCTGCAGTTTCTGTTCGCAACACTCTAGGGCCGAGTAAAATGTCTGAAAAATGATAGTTATGTGTCATGCTAATTTCATTATCAGATAAACCACCTTCAGGTCCAATTAGTAAGTGAATTTGTTTATGCGTATTAGTCAACTGTTTAATACCATATTCAGCTTTGGGGTGTAGATTGAGTTTTAAGCCTTCGGTTAAACTAGCACACCAACTTTCTAACTTCATTACTGGATGAATAACTGGGATCACGTTTCGACCGCATTGTTCACAAGCAGAAATAACAATTTTTTGCCATTGCTGGATTTTCTTTTCGAGCCTTTCTTCATGAAGTTTGACGCCACAACGTTCAGAAAGGAGTGGGGTAATACTCGCTACGCCTAATTCGACTGATTTTTGAATTGTAAACTCCATTTTTTCACCGCGTGAAATCACTTGCCCTAAGTGAATATCTAATGGTGATTCACGATTATCTAAAATGGGCAAAGAGGTTTTTACTGTAACTGTTTTTTTATTGATTTCATATATAACTGCAGGAGTAATATGGTTTGAACCATCAAATAAAATAATATTTTCACCTACTTTCATGCGTAACACGCGAATAAGATGGTTAAATGCATTATCATCTAGGGTAACAAGACTATTTGGCTCAATGGTAAATGGTTGAAAAATTCGAGTCATAATTTTGTATATCTTATATTATTTGCAATAAATTATAGCGTAATTTAACAAGATTCGGTAATCTCTATTTAATGTAACTTATGTTTTGGAATCAGGTATGAATACATATAGCAAAGATAGGGTATTAATCGAAGGATTAACTGTTTTAACCACCATCGGCGTATATGAGTGGGAAAAGACCATCAAACAAAAATTAATTATTGATCTTGAAATGGCGTGGGATAATAAACCTGCTGGAGAAAGTGATAACGTATCACTTTGCTTAGATTATTTTGTGGTTAGTCAAACTATAACACAATTGGTTGAATGTTCGAATTTTGAATTGATTGAATGTGTTGCTGAGCGTATTGCTGAGCGTATTATTCAACAATTTTCGGTTAATTGGCTTAAAGTTAAAGTATCCAAACCGAATGCAATAGCTAATGCTCGAAATGTTGCTGTAATAATTGAACGTACGGCAAATAAATAAACTAACTAGTGGTAAAGATACTGTAACAATGATAGATAATAAAAAGCAAGATTTAATTACTAACAAAAAACATCATACAGCTAAAGGGTTTAGGCACGACGAATCTTTTAAAATAAAAATAAGTGAGTTTTTGCGTTGGCGTTTTGAACGTAAAGTTTTACCTCCTAAAGAGGGTTATCACAACTTTAATCAGACGTGGTTTGAGCAAATAAATCTTGACTTGCCCGATGATAGAGTTTGGTGGATTGGTCACTCAACAACATTGATTCGTTTGGGCGGTAAAATGATTTTGACAGATCCTATCTTTTCTAAACGAGCTTCGCCATTACAATTGATCGGACCGAAACGTCGCACACCTCCAGCTTTAGAAATCGAACAACTACCGCAGATTGATTTTATTGTAATTTCACATAACCATTATGATCATCTTGATTATCATAGCATTCGGAAATTAATTGTGCGTTTTCCTAATATTGCAATAATGGCTCCTCTTGGTTTAAAAAAAGCATTATTAAAATTGGGAGCAAAACAGATTACTGAATTAGATTGGTGGGATAGCGTAACTGTTGATGGGCTTACTTTTTCGGCAACATCGGCTATACACTGGAGCAATCGTGGATTATTTGATGTAAATAAAGCATTATGGTGTGGTTGGGTGATTCAATCTAATATTGATAATCAAGATCAATCAAAGACAGTCTATTTTATGGGGGATACATGCTACTCTGCTGAATTAAAAGAGATCGCTAAGCGATTTCCTTCAATTGATTTGGCATTAATTCCAATTGGGGCTTATGCACCACGTTGGTATATGCAATCACAGCATATCGATCCCAAACAAGCTGTGCAGTTATATGACGAACTCAATTGTCATTGCGCAATAGCCATTCATTGGGGGGCATTTGAATTAGCTGATGAACCATTAGATGAACCACCTCAATTATTAATTGAACACAAAGCCGAGCGCGCTTTTCATCTATTAAAAATAGGTGGTAATTTAGCTATTAAACGTATCAATTATGAATTAAAATAACTTCAATAGAAACAAATGTAATACCTATAATTATTTAATGTATTTGCCAAAAGGAGAAAGAAATGAAAGTAGCAGTTATTGGGCTATCTTGTTTAATTTTTAGTCTAGCATTAGTTGGATGTGGAGGGAAAAACGACGAAGGCAAAACTTATCATTGGTCAAAAGCACACGGTGTGTTAGAAGATTGTCGTGGTGTAATGAATAAATCGCAACAATGTAATACTAATTCCAATAATCAACAATATCTATTTAAAGTCGATAAATACTAATATGAGTGCATGGCTTATTTACGCATTACTTTCTGCTATTACTGCGGCAAGTGTAGCTATTTTAGGGAAAATAGGTTTACAGCATCTTGATGCTAACACCGCAACTGCAATTCGTGCCGTTGTAATGGCCATTTTTTTAGTCGGTGTGGTTGTTGTTCAAGGTAAATTAAATCTTATCAACACTTTTTTTAATGATAAAAAGGCATTACTTATTATTGCGCTAAGCGGTATTGCAGGTGCGTTATCTTGGCTATTTTACTTTATGGCGATCAAAGAAGGCAAGGTGTCGCAAGTTGCGCCAATTGACAAATTAAGCGTAGTTTTTGCTGTTGTGTTTGCCGTTGTTTTATTTGGTGAAAAGATCTCGTTGTTAGCAGGGATTGGCGTTGCCATGATTGCGGCAGGGGCGATATTGGTTGCACTATTTTGATATTAAATAGTGCATTAACCTGAACCTAGGCTACTTTAATAGCGCATTGAATAGCTCAACAGTAACAAGTTCACCTTTAGCTACATTGCCTCGTTCTTGTTCAAGCACAATAAAACAGTTTGCTTGATTAAATGACTGAGTAATATGCGAACCTTGCGCTCCAGTTATACTTACTTCTAATTCGCCCTGTGCATTGATTTGCAGCATACCACGTTGAAAGTCTAACCTACCGACAGTCTTTTTAAGATTTGTTGCTGTTTTAACTTTAAAGCTAAAATCCATGGATGAATATTCAAGCCCTGAAAGCGCCAAAATCAAAGGTTGCACTAATTGGTAAAATGTCACCAAGGTCGAAACGGGATTACCAGGTAAACCACAAAATAGTGCATTGCCAATTTTGCCAAAGGCAAAAGGCTTTCCTGGTTTCATTGCAATCTTCCAAAAATTGATTTGTCCTAATGTTTCAAGTGCAGTTTTGGTATAATCAGCGTCACCGACGGATACGCCTCCACTTGTTATCACCAAGTCAGCTTGACTTGATGCAGTTATTAACGCTTTTTTGATTTCGGTAAGATCATCAGCAATAATACCGAGATCAATAACCTCACAGTTAAGTTTGGTTAATAATAATTTTAGTGTGAAGCGGTTGCTGTCATAAATAGCGCCATTGCCAGATAATGGCTGACCAATGGGGGTTAATTCATCACCCGTTGATAAGATGGCTACCTTTAATTTTTTAAAGACAACAAGATCACTAATGCCTAATGTTGCAAGTGTCGATAGTGTTGGTATCGTTAATTTAGTCCCTTTTTTGACTGTGATCGCACCTTTTTTAACATCTTCACCTATACGACGAATATTATCGCCAGCTTTTACGTTACTTAAAAAGGTAATCCCTAGATCAGATTTTTCGGTCTGCTCCTGCATAACAACCGCATCGGCATCATTTGGCACTGGAGCTCCTGTCATAATGCGTAAACAAGTGCCTTGTGGCCAATGAAGATTGTTTATATCATCACCTGCAAAAATAGCACCAGCCAGTGGCAACAATTTTGATTGTTTAAAATCTGCTAACCGAACCGCATAACCATCCATAGCTGAATTATCAAAACTAGGTACATTAATAGGGGAAATTACAGGTTCAGCGGTAATCCTTTCTAATGCATCAAATAACGTAACTTTCTCACTATGCAAAGATTTTATGGTTGAGGCGCTTTGAAGTAGTTGTTGCTTGGCTTGTTGAAAAGTGAGTAACATAAAAGTGGGCTGTCCTTATATTTACCAATCTATTATTGGTTCAGTTGACAAAAAGTTTCAGGTAACACTACGTTTAAGTAAAAAAATAAATTTTATATCAATATTAATTAGTTATTATGGATATCAATATAACAACGTCGCCAAAAGGCGACGTAAAATAATCAACTATACATTAAATAAGAAGTTCATAATATCGCCATCTTGCACGATATAATCTTTACCTTCAGCACGCATTTTGCCAGCCTCTTTAGCTCCTTGTTCACCGCCGTATTTAATAAAATCATCAAAAGCAATGGTTTGCGCACGAATAAAGCCTTTTTCAAAATCGGTATGAATTTTGCCTGCTGCTTGAGGGGCGGTATCGCCAACCGAAATTGTCCATGCACGAACTTCTTTAACACCTGCGGTAAAATAAGTTTGCAGATTAAGTAAGCTATAGCCAGCACGAATTACACGATTTAAGCCTGGTTCGGTTAAACCTAAATCTTGCATAAACTCATCACGATCGGCATCATCAAGTTCAGCAAGTTCTGCTTCAATTGCAGCACAAACAGGTACGACAACAGCTTTTTCTTGTTCTGCTATTGCTTTTACTTTATCTAAATAAGGGTTATTTTCAAAACCATCTTCATTCACATTAGCGATATACATTGTTGGTTTTAATGTTAAAAAACTAAGGTATTTGATGGCTTCAAGTTCTTCTTTGCTAAGATCTAATAAGAGTAGCTTTTTGCCTTGCTCAAGATGAGGTAAACACTTTTCAAGGATTTCCACTTCAAATTTGGCGTCTTTATCACCACCTTTAGCGCGTTTTTGTTGGCGAGTTATTGCTCGTTCACACGCTTCAAGATCGGCTAATGCTAGCTCGGTATTGATAATTTCGATATCTTCAGCAGGATCGATTTTACCCGCAACGTGGACAATGTTCTCGTTTTCAAAGCAACGCACTACATGACCGATAGCTTCTGTTTCACGAATATTAGCTAAAAATTGATTTCCTAAACCTTCGCCTTTTGATGCGCCTTTAACAAGCCCAGCAATATCAACAAATTCCATGGTAGTAGGTAATGTGCGTTGTGGTTTAACAATTTTAGCTAACTCATCTAAACGGGGATCGGGCATTGGTACAACCCCAGTATTTGGCTCGATAGTACAAAACGGAAAATTAGCCGCTTCAATGCCAGCTTTAGTTAGTGCGTTAAAAAGTGTTGACTTACCTACATTCGGTAATCCGACAATCCCACATTTAAATCCCATACTGTTTGTTACCTTTTTTGTTTTAAAATATCTTAAAAATAAGGGGCGATTATATACTAAATTGCGCTATTTGTGCTAATCTTCTTATCAATAAATCAACCGATAATTAAGCAAATTAGTAATAATTATTTAGTTTATTATCCAGTCAACGCTTTCTAAAAACCGTTTTATAAGCCATACCAAGTAATGTTACTTAACGACCCAATTATTGTTCGGAATCTAAACCAATTTGATAAAGTTGATTTTTTTTAAGTCCATATATTTCAGCAGTAATGGCTGCTGCCTTTTTTAGCGGTAATTCTTTTTGCAATAGTTTAAGGGTACTAATTGCCTGAGGATCAATATCATCATCGCATTTGATATGACCTTGAACAATCAATACAAATTCACCTTTTTGACGAGAAGTATCCTCGTTTAGCCAATTAATCAGCTCATTAACCTTAAAACTGACAATGGTCTCCCATGTTTTGGTTAGTTCCTTAGCTAAAATGATCTGCTTATTAGCTCCCCAAATAGTTTGCATATCGTTAAGCGTGTCTAATAAGCGATGTGTTGATTCATAAAAAATCATTGTTCGAGGTTCGTCCAACAATTTTACAAGACAATCTTGGCGAGCTTTAGCTTTAGCTGGTAAAAAACCTTCATAAATAAACTTATCTGACGGCAACCCTGATGCACATAAAGCAGCAATCGCAGCACAAGCACCAGGAACGGGAACTACTTTTATGTTATTTTCGCGACAAGCCTTAACTAAATGATACCCGGGGTCATTAATTAACGGAGTGCCAGCATCAGAAATCAAAGCAATTGATAAGCCAGATTTAAGTTTTTCAATCAAAATATTGGACTTTTCTTGTTCATTATGATCATGTAAAGAAAACAATTTTGCTTTTATTCCAAGATGTTGTAAAAGTAAACCACTATGGCGAGTATCTTCAGCCGCAATAAGATCGACACTTTTCAGTGTATTGATGGCTCTGAGCGTAATATCATCTAAGTTTCCGATGGGGGTGGCAACAATATATAAAGTCATTTTTTTAAATCACATTAAATTTTTATAGAAATACGGCAAAGGTACTGTACGAAAACCTATTTTATTGTATATACTCATTACATTCAAAATAAATCCGACAAAACCAAAATAAATAGTTAATTAAAAGTAGAAAAATAGCTTGCTTATAACAAAATTAAGCATAAGCTGACTGGGATTATGCCTTTGGATAATAAAGAAATTATATTAGCTCAGTTTGAATTTTGATGGTTATAGAACGCAAGAATAATCAAATAACAAATTTAAGGTTTTCATCGTGAAATTCTAGATGAATTTATTGATTTAACTAATAACTAATTAATATAATAGCGTTTTTACTATAAAAACGCTAAAATGTGCTGATAAAATAAGATGTATAAATGCTATTGAACGCAAAATAGTCAAAAACAAAATTTACGAATGAAAGGTGTTGCTTTGAAAAAAATACTTACATTAAGTTGCTTAAGTTTGTTGATTGTTGCTTGTACGCAAACTGAGCAGGCCGAAATCGAAGATATTTCTGGCGCAGGTGGATCATCAACTTCTTCTGTCTATACCAAACCACCTGCCAATATATCAACAGGCGGTAGAACTGTTTCTACTCCTGCTAACCACAACCTTCCATCATCAAAACAGGCGACGGTTTCAAATTCCAACACCGCTAACAATACTAGCACGGTGATTAGTAATGAGCGTATTGTCTATAATCGTAATTACGACGACATTCCAAAAGGCGGATACCAAGGCGATACTTACACTGTTAAACGAGGCGATACTTTATTCTATATTGCATGGGTAACTGGTAATGATTACCGTTCACTAGCAGCTAGAAATAATATCAAAGAACCATTTGCCGTTAATGTTGGACAAGTATTAGACGTTAGTGGTGGAACTGTTGTAGTAACACAAAAAACCACAACCAATAACACAACCACAAATAAATCAAACAACAATAATTCATCTGTAGTGATTGGACAAGCTAAAACTAAACCAACAATAACCAAAACAACAACGACTTCAATTACCACAATAGATAAAAATAAACGTCCAACAACAACTGAAACAACTGAAACAATTACTGAACCGCTCGATGATTCTACTAGAAGTCCAACTATAAATTCAAAGGCAGTCAATATTTCATGGCGATGGCCTGCACGAGGCAAGATTATTGAGAAATTCTCAAAGGCAAGCAAAGGTATTGATATTTCGGGTTCAATTGGCGATAAGGTTTTGGCTGCGGCTGATGGACGCGTTGTTTATTCTGGTAATGCGTTACCAGGTTATGGTAATTTAATCATTATTAAACATAATGATGACTATTTAACAGCATATGCGCATAACCAATCTATATTAGTAAAAGAACAACAAGCCGTTCGCGCAGGTGAGCAAATAGCCACAATGGGTGCAACTGGCACTTCGTCAGTTAGATTACACTTTGAAATTCGTTACAAAGCGCAATCAGTTGACCCGTTAAAATACTTACCCAAATAATAAACGTTTTGAGTCAGTCTGGTTGGCTCAAAACAAATGGGCATGCACGGTAATAACCTAGCATGTCTATGACAGAATATACCAAAAATTTAATCTACGTAACAAAGGAGTTATATTCATGGCAGTTAAAAAATTAGTGCTAATTCGACATGGAGAAAGTGTTTGGAACCAAGAAAACCGTTTTTGTGGTTGGACTGATGTTGATTTATCTGATAAAGGTAACAAAGAAGCGGCTGAAGCAGGTAAATTACTTAAACAAGAAGGTTTCACATTTGATTATGCCTACACTTCAGTATTAAAACGTGCAATTCACACATTATGGCACGTTTTAGACGAAGTAGATCAAGCATGGTTACCTGTTGAAAAAAGCTGGAAGCTAAACGAACGTCATTATGGTGCATTACAAGGTTTGAATAAAGCTGAAACAGCAGCAAAATATGGTGATGAACAAGTAAAATTATGGCGTCGTGGCTTTGCAATTACACCTCCTGCACTTGAAAAATCAGATGAACGTTTCCCTGGTCACGATTCACGTTATAGCAAACTACCTGAATCAGAATTACCATTAACCGAAAGCTTAGCATTAACTATTAAACGTGTACTACCTTACTGGGAATCAACAATTGCTCCACGTGTAGCAAAAGGTGAACGTGTTATCATTGCCGCTCATGGTAACTCACTTCGTGCATTGGTAAAACATTTAGACAACATCAGCGATGATGATATTATCGAACTAAACATCCCAACTGGTGTGCCATTAGTGTATGAATTTGATGACAATATGAAAGTTATTAAACACTACTACCTAGGCAATGCTGACGAAATCGCTGCAAAACAAGCTGCTGTTGCCAACCAAGGTAAAGCAAAATAATTATTCAATAAACTATTAAAGAGGTAGGTTATTTAACTTACCTTTTTTATTATCCAAATTATCATTTTATTTAACCACTTTTATTGATTTAATCTAATTTCGAGAACTTAATTTTGTCTAAAATCTATTATATATATGGCGTAATGAATGCCGGAAAATCCACAGAGCTTTTACAAATTGACCATAATTATTTAAGTAATAATATGCAGACTTTATTACTTAAATCATCAGTCGACACTCGTGACTCGGCAGTTGAAATTGTTTCTCGCTTAGGATTACGCAAAAAAGCGTTACAGCTTGATGACACAACGGTTGATGAAATTATTGAGCATATCAAACAAAGCAATTATGCCTGTATACTAATCGATGAAAGCCAGTTTTTATCGCGTAATACTATTTGGAAGTTATCTGATGTATGTGACGAATATGGCGTACCAATCATGTTTTTTGGTATCAAAACCGATTATATGGGACACCTGTTTGAAGGTTCTAAAACACTACTTGAAATAGCCGACAATTTTAGAGAGCTCAAAACTGTATGCTGGTGTGGCAAAAAAGCAACTATGATTTTATTGGAAGGACAAGACGGTAAAATTGTTAAATTCGGAAATTCTATTCATCTAGGTGATAGCGAATACCACTCAGTATGCCGAAAACACTGGAAAGCAGGGCAAATAAGGCCTAAAAACTGATCCTCTTAAAATTTCACACTTATTTCTTTCAACAAATTGCTTGTACATATGCAATATGCTTTTGGAAAAGTGTGAATAAACTCTCATTTTTGCGATTTTCTTTTTGTTGATTCTTTTTATTTTATGTCATATTAACTGACACGATTCAGTATTATTTTGTTAACTATGAGGAATCACCATGAAAATCAAAATTATTTCACTAGCTGTTGTGATTAGTTTAGTTAGTTATAATGCCAATGCTAAAGAATTTGTATTAACTGATAACGAAAAAGGTATTGCCAAAGGTAATTGGTCAGTTTCAAATCAAGATTTAGGAATAAAAGGTTCAAAATTCGCTATTCAAAATACGATCCTTAAAGGTGGTAAACAAGACGGAACTGAACTACTAACAATTTCTAGTGATAATTTCACTATTAAATTAATTCCAACTCGTGGATTAGGTATTTTGTCTGTTGTTGGTGATGGTGTTCGCATGGGATGGGATTCACCAGTAGATGAAGTCGTTCATCCTAAATATATTAACTTAGAAAGTCGGGCAGGGCTTGGTTGGCTAGACGGTTTTAACGAAATGATGGTTCGTTGTGGTTTTGAATGGACAGGCCATGCTGTGCAAGATAGTGGCATCATGTATACGCTTCATGGTCGTGCGCAAAATACACCTGTTTCTAAATTAATTGTTAATGTATCGGACAAAGCACCGTACACCATTACAGTTAAAGGGTTAATTAAAGAAAATACTTTCAAAAAAAGCAATTTAGAAACTTGGGCATCGCTGATCTATGTGCCAGGAAGTAGAGAATTTACGGTCCACGACGTTCTCACTAATAAGAGTGATTATATCCGTGATTATCAAATCATCTACCATAGTAATTTTGGTACACCTATTCTTGAAGATGGTGCTAAATTTGTTGCACCAGTTAAAGAAATATCTCCATTTAACGATTATGCAAAAGGTGGCCTTAATACGTGGCAAACTTATCTAGGTCCAACTAAAGATTTTGATGAAATGGTATTTAATGTTTATCCTTTTTCTGAGGAGAATGGCGAAACACAAGTTATGGTGACCAATAAAGCAGGTGATAAAGCAGCTGGTATTAGTTTTAATACTAAACAGCTACCCGTACTATCATTATGGAAAAATACCGATACCCTCAAGCAAGGCTATGTTACAGGCTTAGAGCCAGGCACCAGTTTCGCTTATCCAGTGACTATCGAACGTGAGCAAAAACGTGTACGTCAACTTAAACCAGGACAAAGCACTGAATTTACTTTAACTTATAGTTTATTATCTAGCAAAGATGCTGTAACAAAATATGAACAAAAAATAAAAGCTATTCAAGGTAAGCAAGAAACAAAAATTGTAAATGAACCAATAGCTAAAGAGTAAATTATTAAAAATGGCTACCAACCTTATATGGTAGCCATAAAACAACTTAATAATCTCAACACTTTTCCCTTATTTTAATATTCATGATAGTAGCCTTAGCTACTTGATTCACTATCAATAGATAGGTATAGTCACTAAATTAATAACTAGCTTTAATATCACTTATTTTTGAATGTACAATATAATTTGTAGGCTAAATAAAATAATGATTAACAATTTTATTAATATAGGATAAACATGACTCTCCAGCGGATAGTGATTGGCATTAGTGGTGCAACAGGGTTTGCTTATGGAATAAAAGCGTTAGAGCTTTTAAAATCACTTGATATTCAGACTCATTTAGTAATATCAAAAGCAGCACAAATAACGCGTGCTTACGAATTCCCTAACACCAGCATAGCACAAATAGAATCACTAGCTGATAAAGTATATTCTGTCAACAATATTGGTGCGGCCATTGCAAGCGGATCGTTTAAAACTATGGGTATGCTAATTGCACCTTGCTCAATGAGGACTCTAGCTGCCATAGCACATGGCTTATCAGATAACTTACTTACTCGTGCTGCTGATGTTGCATTAAAAGAGCGTCGTCGCTTGGTATTAATGGTTCGTGAATCACCCTTAAATTTAACGCACCTAAAAAACATGGAAACCGTGACACTTATGGGTGGTGTAATATGCCCGCCAGTACCAGCTTTATATCAGCATATTGAATGTTTGGATGATATCATCACCCATAGCGTAGCAAGAGCACTTGACCTATTTGATATTAACATCCCATCGCTACCACGATGGGGCGAAGATCTGCACCTAAACACTAAAACCGAATAACACCAATAAATAAAAAATATGCAAGCCGACTCTAAAATCATAAAATTTATTAAAAATAATCATGTATTATCGCTAAACGTAATCTTACCTGACAACAAACCATGGGCATGTAACACCTTTTATGTTTTTGATGAATCGGTAATGTGTTTGTATCTTCTTTCCGAATTAAAAACTGAACACGCTAAAGCCATGTTAACAAACCCACTAATAGCGGGCACGATCAGTATTACGCCTAAGACGGTTGCACAGATCCAAGGGATCCAATTTCAAGCTCAAGCAACACGATTACAAAAACAACAAGCTGAGCATGCCTATGCGCTATATTATCGGGCATTTCCCTTTGCAAGAGTTATCAAAGCACCAATTTGGGCATTACAGTTACATTATGTGAAAATGACGAATAATTTGCTGGGATTTGGGCGTAAAATTTATTGGAAAAAAGAAAAAGATTTTTAGATTTCTCTAAAAACTATAATCTTACTCCCCCTTCCTGTAATTAACTGATCTTCAATGGAAAATTCAATAAAATCAATGAACCACCTGAACGATTTTAGAGTAAGAAAGACGGATATAGCACCACAATGCTAATATGCCTACCTTATCAGAGCGTCAAAATATACCGATAACGAAATAAAGCTAGCACGCCAAACTGGGCTGTTGGGTGTGTTTGTGTTTTAGATGTTATCAGCAATATTAATCATTCCGCAAAAGTTAAAAAGTCCTAAAGCTAACACCCTATTTTAATTAAAAAATTCACCTATCTATAAAGCCAATCGTTTTTATTTTTACATTTCTTTACAAAAAAGTCCGCCAAAAAAACTAGTCAATCACCCCTTAAACGGCTATACTTTCATCGCTTCAGAAAAATGAGCTTATCAAACAAGCAAATAATTATAAAAAATTCAAATAAAACAAAATATTACTTGACAGGTAAAACGAAATGCAGTACCATTTTAGGCACAAGGCACAAGGCACAAGCACTGGCAAACCTATGTCTTAAATTTATCAAATAATCCTATTCGACAAGTTTTTACTCGAAATTTATTTATATCTTCGAAATTATCGCTCAAATCACCTAAAACAGCTTTGCTAGTATTAGCATTGTTATTATTGTCATTTTCATCGAATTTACAGGCATTGAATGGTAAAATAGCTCGAGCGGATAATCGTAGTGATGCAATAATGCTACAACCGTCGCCAGTTATCAATTATGTAAGGCCAAATCTATTTTGGGGTGATTGGGATAGCGGCGACTTTGCAGGCCCAGCTGACATATGGAATCCTTATAAGGGCTTTTTAGTACAATCAATCAATCCTGAATCATACAACCTCAATTTTCCAACTACAGGAGCGCATAATTTATATTTTGATTTACTCATAAGTGGAGTAGATATAAATGAATTGACATGGGAACCCGTTACTTTGGGGGGAATTACTGCAACAGTGACAAATGTTGTAGCTAAGGATCGGTGGATTCCTTATGCAGATAGGGGACAAGTTGTAGCACGTGTTAAGCTAACAGGTCCAGAGGCAAGAAATCAATGGGACAATCCGAATCCTAGCCCAATTGCTAAGCCAAGGTTACCACAGACGTTTGAGTTAGTGGGTAGAGATATTAGTACCGGTGATGAGGTAGTAAAATATGGATTTGTGTTAAAGCAGTGGTTCGTCAATCGGGGGATGCCAGGGGGCATTTATAGTGACCATTTAGCATGGTGTAATAGTTTGGGTTATCGAATGCCACGGGTAAGAGATTTAACCAATGCAGTTTGTTCTGGTTGGGGTTCAACAAGTATGTGTCAAGGCGCAGTAGGCGCCAAACCTAGCTCATCAGGTAATCATTACCAGCGTCACATAGGCGCTGGCTTTTTCACGGAGTGGGGCCCCATGGAATTATTCACTGATGCGGGCTTCGTCTACGGAGTCTTCTGGACGAGCGACGCAACAGGTAGCAACCAGTTCCATGTCGGGAACAACGGCTACGTCGGCAGCTACGGTGCCGGCTACTTCCGCGATGGCGTTTGCACCGCACCTTAGCTTTTAGCGTTTAGTTCTTAATCCTTAGGGTGCGGAAGGGGGTTACGGTGCTTGAGAGGATAATATAACAAAGAATAAAGCCCCCGCGTAAGTTGGGGCGCTGAGCAGGCAAAGTCTGTGAACCTTGTGCTTTAATGACAGAAAATCAAAATAGCACCCCGACCGATACGACTTAAAAACTTGCGCTTTTGTTATTAACTGACTGTTATTAACAAGTTATTATTAAATAACTATTATCAAATAACAAAAGCGCTTTTATTAAAAAGCCAAATGCAACGTAATAAAAAAATAACTAGCCTATAAATGTTTGATTTTATTTAGAAATGCAAATAAAAACTTCAATAAAATCAATAGTCTACCTGAACGATTTTAGAGCAAAAAACACACTTATAGCACCACAATGTTAATGAGTTTGCCTTATCATGGCGTCAAAGCCGAATGCAGGTAATTGTGTGGATGTCAAAAAGATAAATAAAATTGAAGCTATTGTTAAAACCGAAACTTTGTTTGTTACTATTGGTTTTATTGATAAGATTGCTGCTGAATAAACACGGCTATTTTTAAGTAACGTTTTATAAATATTTAATTTTTATTATCAATCCTACAAAAAACCGTTCAATCTAGAACGGTTTTTATTGATTGATATTAATTAAATTTACTTATTAGGCTTTATATTTTTTCATTACAATTGAGGCATTAGTACCACCAAAACCAAAGCTATTTGACATGACTGTTGTTAGCTCACGCTCGGTCGGTTCAGTAATAATGTTCATGCCGATTGCTGCTTCATCAAGTTCATCAATATTGATACTTGGTGTAATAAAGCCATGTTCTAACATTAATAATGAATAGATAAGCTCTTGCGCACCTGTTGCACTTAATGAGTGACCAGTCATTGATTTGGTTGAAGAAATAGCAGGGATGTTATCGCCAAATACTTGTTTGATTGCCCATAATTCTTTGACATCACCAACTGGGGTTGATGTGCCGTGGGTGTTGATGTAATCAACTGGTACATCTAAATCTTGAATGGCAAGTTGCATACAACGCATTGCGCCTTCTCCTGATGGGGCAACCATGTCATGACCGTCTGATGTTGCGCCATATCCAACCAGTTCGCCATAAATATGAGCACCACGAGCAAGCGCATGTTCTAATTCTTCAACCACAACCATCCCTGCACCGCCAGCAATAACAAAACCATCACGGTTTTTATCATAAGCACGTGATGCCTTTTCTGGGTTATCGTTATATTTTGTTGATAAAGCGCCCATGGCATCAAATTCGCAAGACATTTCCCAGCAAAGTTCTTCACCACCACCCGCAAAGACGATGTCTTGTTTGCCAAGTTGAATAAGTTCAGCAGCGTGACCAATACAGTGAACTGATGTCGCACAAGCAGATGTCATTGAGTAGCTAATCCCTTTAATTTTAAATGGAGTTGCTAAGCAAGCCGAAATTGCCGACGACATTGATTTAGTTACAGCATAAGGACCTACACCTCGTAATCCCTTTTCTTTCATTCCGGCTACTACATTGTATTGTGTTTTAGTTGAGCCACCATAACCAGCAATTAAGCCAGTACGAGGGTTAGAGACTTGTTCAGGGGTTAATTTTGCGTCTTCAATAGCCTGTTGTAAAGCAAGATAACCGTAGATAGAAGCATCATTCATAAAACGAACAACTTTGCGATCAATGAGTCCAGTAGTGTCAAGTTTTACATTTCCGCATACATGGCTACGCATCCCGCTATCTTTCATTTCTTGAGAAAAGGTAATACCACTACGACCTACTTTTAGTGATTCTAAGACTTCTTTAGTATTATTTCCAATACTTGAAAGAATTCCTAACCCTGTAATTACAACTCGTTTCATTTACTATTTAGCTCCTAAGTTATCTGGCTTCATATAAAAAAGTCTGTTGATTATAGCGTACAGTTGTAAGCTGAACAATACCTTGCCATGTTTTTATTTATATCTTTTGATATTGCCTTAATTCTTTATATAAAAGTAATCAAATCAATAGAATTGCCTACGTAGCGTAGGTAACAGTGATTTTGTCGACAATATTTACTTGCTAAGCTTTATATGATTATTATACACTGTATATATAAACAGTTATTTTAATGGGCACAATATGAACGAAAAAATGATAACTAAACTTGAGATATTAGCTGAATCGGCAAAATATGATATTTCTTGTTCATCAAGTGGCGCTTCAAGAGGTAATAAAGGTAAAGGCATTGGTAGTGCACATAAGTCTGGTATTTGTCATACATTTACTGCCGATGGGCGATGCGTTTCGTTACTTAAAATTATGCTCACTAATTATTGTATGTTTGATTGTGCTTATTGTATTAATCGTCAAAGTAATGATATTCCAAGAGCAGGTTTTACACCACGTGAGTTGGCTGATGTGACCATTGAATTTTATCGCCGTAATTATATTGAAGGTTTATTTATTAGTTCAGGCATTGTAAGAAGTCCAGATCATACTATGGAAAGAATGATTAAAGTGGTAAAGATTTTGCGAAATGAATATGGTTTTAATGGCTATATTCATATGAAAGTGATTCCTGGTGCTAGTAATGAGTTAATTAATCAAGCAGGTTTATTGGTTGATAGAATGAGTGTTAATTTAGAAATTCCAACTGAAGAAAATCTTAAATTATTAGCACCTGATAAAGATCATCAAAGTATCTATCAGCCTATGCGACAAATACATCAGAATGTGTTAGAAAATATCGAAGATCGCAAAAAATTTCGCACTGCCCCCAAATTTGTACCAGCTGGGCAAAGTACTCAAGTTATTATTGGCGCAACCGATGAATCCGATAAACAGATTTTGCAATTAACCGCCAAGCTTTACAAACGACCAAGTATGAAACGAGTTTATTATTCGGGGTTTATTCCTGTGAATGGTTACGACAAGCGGTTGCCTGTTGTACAAGATGTACCAAGAGTGCGAGAAAATCGTTTATATCAAGCCGATTGGTTATTGCGTTTTTATGATTTTAATGTTGATGAAATTGTTAATGATCAATATCCTGATCTTGATTTAAGCGTTGATCCTAAACTGGCTTGGGCTATACGTAATCCGCAGTTTTTTCCCGTTGATGTTAACCGTGATAGCTATCAAAAAATTTTGCGAGTGCCAGGTATCGGTGTTAAATCGGCCAAGTTAATTGTGATGGCAAGACGTCATCGTAAGCTTACTTTTGATGCGCTTAAACGTATTGGTGTTGTTTTAAAGCGAGCAAAATTTTTTGTTGTTTGTCATGAAATGAGAAAATTTAAATTGCTTGATTCTTCGGCCGAATATATCCGACTATCGTTGCAAGATCCGCCTTTGTTAGAAGATAAACAAGATAATATTTCACAGCAATTAGTCATGGAGTGGTAGACATGTTGGCGTTTTATTATGATAAAAGCTTTGAAGGATTGCTATGTGCGGTATTTGATGCTTTTAAACTCAAAAAGATGCCTGAATGCCTGTTGGCTATTGGGCAGGTTCAACCGCTATTAGTGTCTAATAGGCATAATGTTGAATTTTGTGATCTTAAATATGAGCGTGTACGTTTGGCGTTAATTAATAAGATTAGTAAAGCGGCGCTTCGTCATTTAATGTATGTTTGGTTATCAGAATTGCCTGAAAGTGATTTAATTGTTTTTCGTTATATTTGCAAGGTATTTAAATCATCTAAATCAATCGAAACGGATTTTGCCGATAAAGATGTGTTATTTGTACATGATATTGCCAAAAAAGTTAGTCGGGAGCGACATCGTATAATGCAATTTGTACGTTTTAGTGCAATTGACAATCCTCTTAAAGATACGACAATGCCTAATGAAAGGGAAGATAAGATCTATTTTTCGAATATTGCTCCTATTTATAACGTATTGCCTTTGGTTCTTAAATTTTTTAAAGATCGTTTTGCCGATCAAAAGTGGGTTATATATGATGAAAAACGCAAATATGGTTATATCTATAATTTACACAGTATTGAACCGATCTCGCTCGTTGATAAAGATGATCTGATTATTAATAGTCAGGTGAATCAACATTACCTATCTAAGGACGAAGTACTATTTCAGAATATGTGGTTACGCTATTGTAATGCATTAACTATAAAAGAACGAATCAATCCTAAATTACAACGTCAGCAAATGCCAAGCCGATTTTGGCAATATTTGCCAGAAATGAAATCAATCTCAAAATAAATATGTAAATAAAAAATCATTAAATTAGTATCATCATAAATAAAAGAACATAAAAAACCGCCAATTAACGGCGGTTTTTAACATGATTTAATAAAAGCGTATAATTTAACAAAAGTTATTGTGAATCGATATCATTAATAACATCATTAATCGATTCTTCACGTTGTTTCTGTTTATTTTCATCTACTTTACCACCCGATGCGATAAAGTCATTACGCTGGAAGTAAGCATTACGCATAAAGTTATAAGGATCATCGCTATTTTTAATCAGATCTTCATACTCGATTGCCATTGCACGTGCTTCAACACCATTAATTACACCACGTGCCAACATCCATTGCCAATCTATCCAAACAAGTGGAGGATAAAGGGTGTCAACAATACCACCACCTTCTTCTCTCAATGTTGCTGAACCATAAAATGGCAGTACAACATAAGGACCATAAGGTACATCGTAATGACCAAGAACATCACCAAAAGTTCGTTTGCCGCCTTTTTGTAATTGTGGATCAGACATGCTAGCAACATCCATCAAACCAGCAAAACCGAAAACGGTATTTAAAAAGAATCGTACTAAATGTGTTCCAGCTTTATGAACGTCACCTTGTAATAAGTTGTTCACCATTGAAGCTGGTTCAGAAAGGTTAGATGAAAAGTTAACTACACCTGTACGAACAGGAGACGGAACATAATCTTTCCAAGCTACTGCGGCAGGACGCAAAACATAGGGATCAAGCGCATAGTAGTTAACATCAAACATGGTTTTGTTAAAACCTGATAACGGATCACTATAGGAATTAGTTTCGGCTTGATAAGTAGCACAACTTGTGAGTGCCATTACAGAAAACATCATACCAACAATTCGTTTTTTCATAGTATCTTCGATTAAAAGTAATGAGGTTAATTATGATGCGATTGTATCATGATTACTTAAAATAGAAAATTTTTCGTTATTTAAATGGCATTATCTAATAAAATTTATTAAAATGTACAACCCTATGACCTCATAGTTAAATGGATATAACAAGCCCCTCCTAAGGGCTAGTTGCAGGTTCGATTCCTGCTGGGGTCGAAATTATACCGTTCAATAAAATTCAAAACAATTAGTCATGTTGGAATGATTTTTTAATCCAAAATCAAATATAAAAATCTTATTACTATTTGGTTATACGTTAAAAAAATGTTTTAATTTAACTATTTTATTTATAAGGGTATTTGGGTGAAAGTGACAGGGTTCACCATAAAATAATTTATCATTTTTCACCATTTTAATTCTAGTTAATAAAATTATAAAATAGAGAACATTTATTGTTGGTATTAATTGGGCTATTATTACTAATTATTAAAATAGTGGGATGGAAATGGATGTATATTTTGTATTCATTACATGGGCAAATGCTTAAAGATGGTAAAATCACCTATATTAACACCAAAGACAAACGTAATCGAACCATTCCAATTAGTAACAAACTCTTTAACGAAATTCCTAAAAAGAATAGTAACTTATTTACTCCCTGTTATTCAGCGTTCCGCTCGGCAATTGAGCGTGCAGGAATAGAATTATTAGATCGACAATTAACCCACGTATTACATCACACTTTTGCTAGCCATTTTATGATGAATGACGGTAATATTTTAGTATTACAAAAAATCCTCGACCACACCAACATCAAAATGACCATGTGCTACGCACATTTTGCACCTGATCACTTTGAAGATGCGTTAAGGTTGAATTTGTTGAATAATTGAAAGGAAACCTCTATGAAAATTTTATTTTGTAATATCGGTTGGATGAAACATTATCGAGGACAAACGTCAGATGACCAGATTATCAATGGCGGTAGTTATAATGAAACAGGTGTTGGGCTAGAAGTGACTAACTTCTATCGAATAGACAATTATTGCTATGGTTATGTTTACGTAAAATCTCAATCGCTTGATTTATCTAGAATAGCAAAAGAAGAAGTGGTAAATAAAGATTTTATTGATGACGTTTGTATCGTATGGGTTGCAAAAAGTCCAAAAGGAAAACGGTTTATTGTTGGATGGTATAAAAATGCAAAGGTTTACGGAAAACCTCAACATTTATTGAATAATGACGATAAAAACCCTGATATTATTGATTACTGGTTGGAATGGCAACACATTTTCAAACAAAAAAATTAAGGGGTAAGTGTTTTTTAAATTCAACGGGAGGCAAGTAGCCTAACGAAGAATGTAATCGTTTATGATTATACCAATAAGCATAAGCCGAAAAAGCGCGTTGTAATTCAGCCGTTGAGTTGAAACGTTGGCCTTTTACAAATTCCGTTTTAAT